>CAYOTE010000155.1:0-6076 GCA_964406785.1 uncultured Clostridia bacterium | reverse complement strand
TTAGAGTATAAAAAAAAGACCAAACCCGTAGCTGCGTTTTACAGAGAAAAAGAAAAATATATTGAAGTTGAAGGTACAGGAAGCGTAGAAAATGTTTTTGCAAAATTAACTAAAATGATAGATATTATACTTGAAAATTCTTGGCATAATATTATAATATTCGGACCTCCCGGAGCTGGAAAGGGAAAAATGTCGAGAAGACTTGCGAATAATAATAATATGGCACTTATAGCTACGGGCGAAATGATGCGTGAAGAAATACAAAGAGGCTCTGAATTAGGTAAATTGGCACAGGAGCATATGAATAAAGGTGAACATGTTGCCGATGAAATACCGATAAGGTTGATAGAGAAAAAAATTAAAGATAGTTCAGGAGTTAATGGTTTTTTCTTTAATGGTTTCCCTCGGACAATTGTTCAGGCTTATATTTTAGACGGTCTTTTACAAAGGTTAAACACAACTATCTCCTGTATGATTCATATTACTATGCCCACCCTACGTTCGATAAAAAACCTCAAAGCTCGTGGAGTTACCGATGATAAGCGAGTATATGATACGGATATTGATGTTATTTTACGAAGAATGGAAGAGTATGTAGAAAAAACTATTCACGTAAAAGATTTCTACATTGACAGAGGGAAATATCATCTTGTCGACGGTAGTAAACCTAAAGACGAATTATTTAAAGAGATGCAGGAAATAATTGAAGAATCCAAAAGAGTTTTCTAAGGATAAAAATTGAAAATAATTAATAAATTAAAAAAGATAGGTGAAGAGCTTACAAGTTTGGCACATATTATTGAATTGCTTCATTGGGATCAGGAAACAAAAATACCTAAAAACGGTGCAATAGAAAGAGCAAATCAAATTGCATACTTAAGCGAGCTTTATCACAAAAAAAGCACATCCGATGAGATAAAAAAATTATTTAATGAAATTAACTTTATTGATGAGGATTTAATTGATAATGAAAAATATTCGGTAGTAGATAGGGCTTTTTTGAAAAGATTTTACAGAGAAGTTAACAGGGAAAGAAAATTACCGACAAATTTGGTGGTGCAACTTGCAAAAGAAACAAGTCTTGCTCAGGCCGTTTGGCATGAGGCAAGGGTAAAAAAAGATTTTAATATTTTTGCACCGAGTTTAAAAAAAATTGTTGATATACTAAAAGAAAAAGCGGATAAAATAGGATTTAAAACTCATCCCTACGATGCTTTACTTGATGAATATGAGCCGTTTATGAATTCAGAAAATGTAAAAAATATTTTCAAACCCTTACAAATGGGATTAACGGAAATTTTAAAAAAAATAAGAACGTCAAATTCTATTGATACACAATTTTTATCTCAGAACTTTTCCGTTAAAAAGCAAGACGAGTTTGGAAGAACGGTTCTTAAGGATATGGGATATTTTAATGATAGTGGAAGATTGGATATTTCTGCACATCCGTTTACTGTTACCTTAGGGGCAAATGATGTAAGAATAACAACAAGATATGATGAGGCTTCGTTGTTTAGCGGATTATTCAGCGATATTCACGAGGGAGGTCATGCTCTTTACGAGCTTGGTTTCTCAAAAAACATACAGGGGAATATTCTTGCTACCGCCACATCTCTCGGTATTCATGAATCTCAATCAAGAATGTGGGAAAACCAAATAGGCAGGAGTTATAAATTTTGGGAATTTTATTATCCTAAGCTAAAAAAATTGTTTAAAAATGAATTAAAGGATGTTGACTTATACGATTTTTACAGGGCTGTCAATAATGTTTCTTCGTCTTTGATAAGAGTTGAGGCTGATGAGGTAACGTATAATTTGCATATAATACTGCGATTTGAAATAGAAATGTTGCTTATTAACGGAGATATAGAGGTAAAAGATTTACCCGAAATATGGAATGATAAGACGGAACAGTACTTAGGGATAATACCAGTTAATGATAGTGAGGGAGTATTACAGGATGTACATTGGGCATCGGGACTTATCGGGTATTTTCCAACATATGCTCTCGGGAATATATATGCGGCTCAATTCTATAATAAGATAAAAAATGAGATAAATGATATTGAAAAGGAAATTTCAAAGGGTAAATTTAATGAAATTTTAAGGTGGTTACGTAATAATATTCATTCTTTCGGCTCTATGTATAGTGCCGAAGAATTGTGTAAAAAAGTAACGGGAGAAACTTTAAATTCTAAGTATTTCTTGAATTATATTGATGATAAGTACAAAAAGATATACAAATATTAGGAGTCACAATGAACGATTTAATAACAAAGATAAAAGAACTTAAAAATTCTATGGATGCTGTAATACTTGCACATAATTATCAGGTATCCGAGGTGCAATTAATTGCGGATTATTTGGGAGATTCACTTGAATTATCTAAGATTGCGGCTAAGATTAAAAATCGAATAATTGTTTTTGCCGGTGTTAAATTTATGGCTGAAACGGCAAAGATTTTATCTCCCGATAAGACGGTGCTTTTACCTCGTCTTGATGCCGGATGTCCGATGGCTGATATGATTACGCTTGATGAGTTAAGAGAACTTAAGGCAAATCATCCGAATGCATTTGTAGTAACCTATGTTAATTCAACTGCTGAAATAAAGGCAGAGAGTGATATATGTTGTACCTCGGCAAATGCGGTTAATATTGTAAAAAGCATTGAAGCTAAAGAGATTATCTTTGTACCGGATAGAAATTTAGGCTCATATATTCAGAGTCTTGTACCAAAGAAAAAAATAATTCTTTTTGAAGGATATTGTTATGTGCATAATAGAATTAAGGCAGAAGAAATCGTTTTGACAAAAGAAAAATATCCCGAAGCCAATATAATGGTTCATCCCGAAGCTCCTATGGAAGTTATCAAAACGGCAGATGAAGTGTTATCAACAAGCGGAATGTTAAAATTTGCCAAAGAGTCAGACTCCAAAACTTTTATTGTCGCAACAGAGCAGGGTTTATTAGAGCGAATGGGAAGAGAGAATCCCGATAAAGAATTTTTACCTGCATTAAAGCCAAAAATTTGTTCAAATATGAAGAGAACGTCTTTAGAAGATGTTTACGATGCTCTAAATGAGAAAAAATATGAAATAATAATTTCTCCTGAAATTTCAAAAAGAGCAGTATCGGCTTTAAATAAGATGATTACCTATTTATAAGATTATGTTACTTAAATTATTTCTTCTCTTTACACTTATTCCGATTGCAGAGGTTTATCTATTGATGGAGATAGGCGAGAGGATTGGTTTTTTAAACACGGTATTAATTGTTGTTTTAACGGGAGTAACGGGAGCATCGTTTGCAAAGAGTCAGGGTGGGATGATAATTGGTAAGATAAAGGCTAATCTAAGTCAGGGAATGATGCCAAAAGAAGAAATGGTTGAGGGCTTATTAATCCTTGCCGGAGGTATAATGCTTATAACGCCCGGAATAATGACTGATATATTCGGACTCTCTCTTATATTTCCTCTTACCAGACGTTATTATGGCAAAATCCTAATAAAATACTTTAAGAATAAATTCAATATTACGGATTTTTCGCAAATGTCGAAATTTGATAATAATAACTATAACTCGGAGGATGATAATATAATTGACGTATAGTGCACGTCTATATGTGTAAAAGGCAGTATTTGTTTTTTTTCTTCTAAGCAGTTGATTGAAAGTTGATTTTGTGGAGGGTTGGTTTTTTCTTTTGATGGAGGAAAAAGCCCTCTGCAATATTTCATTATTGTCCTATATTACTGTTTTTTAAAGGCTTTTGTAAACTTTGATAAAAATTAAAGAATCAACTTGATTTTTTTTATTTTTTATTATATTAATAATATAGAAAAATTAGATTTAGTGTAGCAAAGGAGGAAATATGAATAATGAATTTGACACAAAATTGTCTTTTTTCAGTAAATTGAAGATATCGAAAAAAATTTTGATATCAATGTTACTGGTTGGAGTTCTTCCATTAATTGTTATTACTATTATTGTTAATAATAAGGTATCAAATCAGCTTGAGTACGAAGCCTTTGCCAAGCTTGAAGCCGTACAAAAATTAAAACATCATCAAATAAGCAAGTATTTCTCAGATATTGAGCATCAATTGAAATCAATAGTAATAACAAAGGATTTTATAGACGCTTATTCAAAACTCAAAGAATTTCATATTAAAATGGAAGTTGGTCAAGATCAATCCTATCCGGTTAAGAGTGAAGGATATACCAAAATTCACAAAAGCATTAATAAGTATTTTAAAAAAGTGCTAAATGATTTTGGATATTATGATATTTTTATGATATGTGCTGAACACGGACACGTTATGTTCACCGTAGCAAAAGAAGCGGATCTTGGTACAAACTTGGCTTATGGGAAATATAAAAACACAAATTTAGCAAAATTGTGGAGAAAAGTTGTAAATACAAAAAGTGTTCAGTACGTTGATTTTGAACCATATGCTCCGTCCAACGATGAACCTGCTAGCTTTGTAGGCGTTCCTGCATACGATGAACAAGAAAAAATAATCGGAGTATATGCCATACAGGTTTCTATAAAAAAGATAAATAGTATAATGCAAGAGAGAACCGGGCTGGGTAAAACAGGAGAAACGTATCTTGTCGGAATTGATAAAAAAATGCGATCGGATTCATTTATTGACAAGAAGGGACATAGTGTTAATGCCTCGTTTGCAGGAACAATAGCTAAAAATGGGGTTGATACAAAAGCTGTTAGAGAAGTGATCAAAGGTAAAAAAGGAGAAAGAATTATAAAAAATTATAATAAAGATACGGTTTTAAGTGTTTATTCTCCTATAAAATTCGGTGATATAACTTGGGCAATCGTTGCTGAAATTGATAAAACCGAAGCTTTGGCTGCAAAAGATAAACTTCTCAAAATTATTTTTGCAGTATTGGCATTGGCAATTTTTATTATTATATTTTTTGCATTATTTATTTCTAATGCCATATCAAAGCCTCTGATTAAGATGAAAAACGATCTTACAAATTCTATAAAAGACAATGATCTTACCATGCAAATTAAGGTCAAAACGGGAGATGAAATTGCCGAATTGGGAAATAGTTTTAATTCTTTTAAGAATAACATCAGAGACATTGTAGAAAAGGTTAGACAAAATGCTCAAGATATTAATAATTCTACAAATGAAGTCTCGGCAGGAAGTGAAGATCTTGCAGTTAGAACAAATGAACAATCCGCATCAGTAACCGAAACATCTTCCACAATTGAGGAGTTTGTATCTCTTCTTAAATTAAATTTAACAAATGCAAGGGATGTATCTACATCAATGACATCTTTATCTAAGGATGTCAATAATAATACTGAGCTTGTTAAGAGTGTAACCGGAACTATGAGTGAGATAAATGAATCAAGTCAAAAAATAAATAAGATAGTCTCGGTGATAAACGATATTAGCTTCCAAACAAATCTTCTTGCGTTAAACGCTGCCGTTGAAGCGGCAAGAGCCGGAGATGCAGGAAGAGGCTTTGCCGTAGTGGCATCTGAGGTCAGAAACCTTGCCGGCAAAACAGCAGAATCATCAAAATCAATAGAAACGATTGTAAAAAGCAATGTTGAATCGACACAAAAGGGTATAGAGCTTGTTGGTAAAATGTCACAATTTTTCAACACGATAACTCAAAAAATATTAGAACTTGTTAATAAGGTTGAACAAATAAATGCAAACTCAAATGAACAAACAACAGGTGTAGAGCAGATATCGGTTGCTATAAATCAACTCGAAAATGTGATTAATCAAAATGCCGCACTTGTTGAAGAATTATCCGCTACGGCAAAAACTATGAAATTTAATTCAATTGAGTTAACAGAATCTGTCAGCGTATTTAAGATATGAAACGCAAGATTTTAATTTATTAATTATGAACTTTTTATAAAAAATATCGTATTACTAATCTTATTCGGAGGCAGATATGAAGAAAATTTTTATACTGGTAATATTGGTAATATTGTTTACTACTATTTTTATGTATGGTGATACGGAAACAAAGGTAAAAAAGATAAGTTTACAGGACGCAATTGCAAAGACCCTGAAAAATAATTTAGATTT
>CAYOTE010000154.1:0-6130 GCA_964406785.1 uncultured Clostridia bacterium | reverse complement strand
AATCTCGTTTGAAAAATGAGGCGTGAAAGGTGCAAGAAGTTCCAATAATGTTTTGAAAATATATCTTAATGTATTACTGTCGGTTTTCTTCAAATTATCAAAAGAAGTTGAAAATAAATTAAAAAATTCCATTAAAGCGGCTATTGCGGTATTTAGATGAAACCTTAATTCAATATCATCTGTAACTTTCTTAATTGTTTGATTAAGTTTAATTAAAACAGGTTTTGTTGTATCGTTTACATTAGGCTTAAATAAATTTCCCGTTCCGAAGATTTCAATATTATTATGAAAAAGGTTCCAAATCCTGAGCAAAAATCTATTTGAACCCTCAACTCCCTTATCATTCCATTCAAGCCCTTTTTCAGGAGGTGCGGCAAAGAGTATGAATAATCTAACCGTATCCGCACCGTATTTTTTTATAAGAATATCGGGATCAACAATATTTCCCTTTGATTTAGACATAGCACTACCGCCAAGTGTTACCATTCCCTGTGTTAAGAGATGCGGAAATGGTTCTGAAATATCTGTCCAGCCAAAATCTTTAAAAACTTTTGTAAAAAATCTTGAATATATTAAATGTAAAATTGCGTGTTCTACTCCACCAATATACAAGTCAACAGGCATCCATTTATTAACTTCATCCGAATTAAAAGGGGCATCGTTTGATTTTCCTGCATATCTGAAAAAATACCATGAAGAGTCAAAAAAGGTATCCATAGTGTCTGTCTCCCTTATGGCTTTTTCTCCACACTTTGGACATAGTGTATTTCTAAATGTTTCACTTTTTTCTAAGGGTGAACCGCCCTCAGGAGTAAAATTTTTAATTTTAGGGAGTAGTATGGGGAGATTTTTTGGACTTTCGGCAACGGTGCCACATCTTTTACAGTAAACTATTGGAATTGGTGTACCCCAATATCGTTGTCTCGATACGCCCCAATCTCGTAATCTGTAAAGTGTTTTGAGCTCTCCGCAATTTTTTTCTTTTAGCAATTTCTCCATTTCGAGTATTGCATCATCAGAGGACAAATCTGAATACTTGCCTGAATCTACGAGGTAGCCCTTAAGAGAAGAAACTTCTTTTAAATCATCTTCAGGTTTTGAGTCTTTATCCTTAACAATTACCTGTTTAATAGGTATATTATACTTTGTAGCAAATTCAAAATCTCTTTGATCGTGAGCAGGGACAGACATAATTGCACCTGTTCCATATTCAATTAGAACGAAATTTGCAAGCCATATTGGCGTTTTTTCTCCGTTAAACGGATTTATTGCATATTTACCGGTAAAAACACCTTTTTTTTCAACGGTTTCATAACCGGTCTTTTTTATACTATTTGTTTCTTTGATAAATTTATTAATATTATCTCGCTTTTCGTCTGGCAAGTTTTTAATCAATTTCTGTATATCAGGATGTTTTACCGAGAGGGCAAAGAATGTAGCACCAAAAATAGTATCCAATCTTGTCGTGAAAATTTTAATCTTAATATCACTGTCCTCAATATCAAATATTACCTCTGCTCCTTTGCTTTTTCCAATCCAGTTTTTCTGCATTGTTATAACCTTGGACGGCCATTTTTCCAGTTCTTTATGAGCATTTAAAAGTGCTTCGGCATAGTCTGTTATTTTTAAGAACCACTGATTAAGTTCCTTTTGTTCAACTTCGCTATCACATCTCCAACATAAATTGTCAACTACCTGTTCGTTTGCAAGAACCGTTTTGCATGAGGGGCACCAATTTACTTCTGACTTTTTCTTATATGCCAAGCCTTCTTCAAACATTTTTATAAATATATATTGATTCCACTTATAATAATCGGGAAGGAAGGTTGCCAATTCTCTATTCCAGTCGTATCCGAATCCCATCCTTTTAAGTTGTTTTTTCATAAATTCGATATTGCTCAGTGTCCACTCTTCAGGATGAAGATTATTCTTAATTGCGGCATTCTCAGCAGGTAAGCCAAGTGCGTCCCAACCCATGGGGTGAATAACCTCATAACCTTGCATCTTTTTAAACCGTGAAATTACATCTCCTATGGAGTAATTACGTACGTGCCCCATATGAATTCTCCCCGACGGATAGGGAAACATTTCTAAACAATAGTACTTTTTTTTATCTGTGTTTGGATTAGCGGTAAAACTATTTTTGTCTTTCCAGTAGGCTTGCCATTTTTTCTCAATTTCTTCAAATTTATATTCCATTATTCATCCCCCGAACATACAGGTAAATACTCTCCCGTATATATTTATTAAAAGATGATTATACCTGTATTTAATGAAAAAAACAATTGATTATTTTTTTATATTCTTCTATAATAAGATCTAACACTTAAATAATAGGGGTAGAAATGAAAAAAATCGCATTATTTATAAGCTTAACTTTCTTTGTAATTCTGAGTTTATTCTCGGGTAATATTGAGTATCAAATAGATATTAACTCTAATTATATATGGCGTGGTTTTGATTTGAATCCTTCTCATAAACTTGTTGTGCAACCATCGGTTACCTTGAGTGTTGGCAGTAGCGGTTTTGGCTTAAATATTTGGAGTAGCTTTTCCTTTGAGAATAAAAGGGCTAATGAATTGGATTTTACATTATTCTATAATTTTAAAACAGGTGAAGATTTTACTCTATCGGCAGGATTTATTCATTACGGTTGGTATTTTATAAAGGACTTTAAATTTAAAGATAATACAACACAAGAGGTTTATGTATCGATAGGTTTCCCTAATTTTTTGTTCTCTCCAGAGGTATCAATATATTATGATTTTAATAACGGAAAAGGCTTGTATATCTTAAGTTCCTTGGGTTACTCTTTGAAATTAAGCGATGAATATGTAGCTGATATCTCGGCGTCGGTTGGGTATAATGGTGGGCAATGGATAGATAAGTCAGGCTTGAGTGATATTAACTTTAGTCTTGCTATCCCTCTAAAATTTGGAAAAATAGATTTAACTCCATCCGTTAATTATACTTTTGTCTTACTTAATCAGGTAAGTGTCGATAATCATTTTTGGGTTGGAGTCTCGGTAGTTTTCTAAGTATAAATATGATACTATTAGATTTATCAAGATTGTTATCAAGATATTAGAGTAAATGAAAAAAGGATGTTAGAAAAATGGTGCAAGCTCATAGTATAAGAAAAAAGATATTGATAGTTGATGATAGTAGTGCATATTCAAAAGTTCTTGATTATAGTATCGTTAAAAAAATTGGTATGGAATGTGATATAGCATCAGATTTCTCAATGGCTAAAAAACTTATCTCTAAAAATAAAAACAATTATTTTTTGGCAATATCAGACTTAAATCTTCCAGATTGCAAGGCCGGGGATAGCGTTGATTATATTTTGTCAAAACAAATATCATGTATTGTTATAACCGGTGATTTTGATGAAAAAATAAGAAAAAATTTAATTAATAAAAGTATTCTTGATTATGTTGTTAAAAAAGACAGAAGTACTTTGCCTTATATCATTGAGCTAATTGAAAAAATTATTTCAAATCAGAGAAAAAAAATTCTATTGGTTGATGATTCTCAATTGACAAGATTTATGATAGGAAATCTTTTAAGAGCACATAAATTCCAAGTTTTTGAAACTTCTAACGGTAAAGAGGCATTGGATGTATTAAAGAAAAATAAAGGGATTGATTTAATTATTACTGATTATAATATGCCTGAAATGGACGGATATGAATTGGTAAGTATTGTGAGAGAAAATTATAAAAAGGGAGATTTGGCAATAATAGGAATATCGGCTCAGGGGTCGGATGTTATGTCTGCAAAATTTCTAAAAAAAGGAGCTAATGATTTTCTTACTAAGCCATTTTCATTTGAAGAATTTTATCAGAGAATTAATCAAAATATTGAAATTTTAGACTATATTAAAACCTTAAAAAATATAACTATAAAAGATTATTTAACAGGCTTGTATAATAGAAGCTTCTTTTTTGATGAAGGCAAAAATATATATGATGATTCGATATCAGAGGGCAAATGCGTTTCTATAGCTATGATTGACATTGACTTTTTTAAAAAAATCAATAATAAATACGGACATGATGCCGGCGATAAAGTTATATGTGAACTTGCCGAAATCTTAAAAAAGCACGTTCCTGAATGTACTATTTCTTCAAGGTTTAGCGGTGATGAATTTTGTGTAATTTATATTAATTCAAATTTTAAAAGAGTCTTATCTTCTTTTGAACAACTAAGAAAGGATATTGAATCAATCGATCTTTATCATAAATCGAAAATCATTAAATTTACCGTTTCAATCGGACTTGTAATAAAAGCCGAAAGGACTTTTGAAGATTCTATTGTAGAAGCCGATAAATTACTGTATTCGGCTAAAAATTCAGGTAGAAATAAAATCATTATTGATAAAACTTAAATAAAGAGTAATTATATGCAAATTAAGCCTAAAACACCATATTTCATAGTTTTTGAAGGAATTGACGGGTCAGGTAAGACCACTATTTCTAAAAAATTAAAAACTTTTTTTGATGATAAAGACTTTGATACAGTATGGCTTAGAGAACCGTCGGATACGATATGGGGACAAAAAATCAGAACCTTAGCAAACTTAAAAGACTCCATTCCCATTGAAGAAGAGTTGAATTATTTCATTGAAGATAGAAAAATTGATTTAAAAAAAAATATAATACCGGCATTGGAAAAAGGTAAAATAGTAATCTTAGACAGGTATTATTATTCCAACGGATGCTATCAGGGAGCTCGTGGCTTAGATGTAAAAAAAATAATAGATGATAATTTAGTCTTTGCTAAGAAGCCTGATATAACATTTATAATTGATGTACCGGTTGATATTGCATTGACAAGAATAAAAAAGAACAGAGATGAGGCTGCAATACTCTTTGAAAAAAAAGATTTCTTAGAGAAGGTTAGGAATAATTATATGAATTTGAAATATCCTGAGATAAAAATTATAGACGGAACGAATAGTATTGATAGGGTATTTAATGATGTTGTAAAGAGCTTAAATATAAACTTTTACTAATAAAAAAAAAAATAAGAGGCGGAATTATGTCAAGATTAACAAGATTCGGAGTTTCGGTTGATTCAGATTTACTTGATAAGTTTGATGAGATGAATGATAAAAAGGGGTATGCAAATAGATCAGAGGCTATTAGGGATATTATAAGAGAAAAGCTTGTAATAGAGGAATGGACGCAAACGGCAAGAGAAACAGTCGGCGTTTTTAGCATAGTTTACGATCATCATCAAAATGAACTATCCCAAATACTCAATGCACTGCAACATGATTATCTTGACATTATAATCTCATCAACTCACATCCATATTGATCATAATAATTGTCTCGAAGTAATTATTTTAAAGGGCAAGAGCAATCGTATAAAGGAGATAACAAACAAGCTATCAGCCGAACGAGGCATAAAACACGGCAAGCTGATTATGACCTCAACAGGAAGCGATTTATATTAACCAATCCATATTCTTTTTGTGAACATCGTTTCCTTTTCTAATTTAAAATACTTTTAAAGAGTGAAGTTCCCAAACTTCTTCACCTTCGTTTATGTAATAGTAAATTCCATCTTTAAATGTACACATATATTGTGATGCTCTGGGGACAAATGTCTTTCCAAGTATTTTTCCTTTTAAATCAATTATAATTAATTCAATATTATCGCCTTTTGTATTAAAAGTAAATGCACAAATTTTATCGTTAAACACTCTTACTTGCATATAGGCAGGAATATAATCAGGCCATATAAATTTATTTGATTGTTTTAAACTCTTCCAATGTTTGCCAAATTCTTTTTTTATGGCTTTTAATTCCTTGTTTTTTATATCATTTGTAACTTTAATTTTTTTATACGGAATATTAATTTCATAGAATTTAGTTCCTGTTGAATCAAATACTTTAAAATAAAAACCCTTTGTCGGATCGGAGATTATTATTTTATCATCTACTACATCATAATCCTGACGACAGGAGAAACATTCAAATTCATTTATTCTTTTCATTATTACATTTTTCATAATAATTTTATAAATAGTTTTAATTTTTTCAAATTTATTAGTATAAGTATTAATTAACATATGAGGATGTCCGAATCTTGTTAGCTTTCTTTTATTTTCAAATTCTATT
>CAYOTE010000153.1:0-6140 GCA_964406785.1 uncultured Clostridia bacterium | reverse complement strand
GTTTTAAGAAATGAATAAAATGATAAAAAGTATGCTATAATAAACGTTTGTGATAACGGGGGTGGATTCGAAGATGTCGAAAAAGTCTTTGATCCTTTTTATACCACCAGAAGTAGAACAAAAAAAAAGGGAATAGGTTTGTCAATTGCTTACAATATGATACGAGAACACGGAGGTAGCATAGAGGCTGGCAATAATGATACAGGTGGAACAATTACAATAAAACTTCCGCTTAACCGTTCCTGAAAAAAGAAACGGAGGATTTACTATGTTACGCACAATGAGAAGTAACCTAAAAACTTTATCTTGGACTTTATGGCTAGTTATATTAGCTTTTGTAGGTTTTATTTTTGTAGAATGGGGTATGGGAACTAATGCCATAGGTGGAGACAATACCAATTATTTAATGTCTGTTGACGGCGAAACAATTACTATGCAGGATTTTAAATATTATCAATCATTATATAAATTAACAAACGCTCAAACAATTCAAATGCTAAAACAAAACGGTATACTAAGTTATGAAGCAAAAAAACTTAATATGATTGTAAGTGAACAGGAATTAGACTCACAAATATTTAATCTTTTTCAATATAAGGGTGTTTTTATGGGAATGGACCAATACAGACAATTTCTAACAAGCAACCACATGAATGTAAAATCTTTTGAAGATTTTCTTAAAAGATTTTTTATATTACCAAGTAAATATACGAAATTTATTTTCAACAGTGGTGGCGTTATTGATGAAGGGACTTTGACAAAAAAATTTCATACAGCAAGAGATTATGCTCAAATAGAATATATTAAAATTACACCGGAATGGATAAAAGATGAAATAAAAATAACAGATAAAGAAAGAACCTCCTATTATGAAAAGCACAAAAACAATTACTTTTCAAAAGAAGCAAGAGTAGGACTTGTTGTCTCAATAAAACCTGAAAGTATAAAAAAGGATACTTTAGTCAACGAGAAAGAGATAGAAGCATATTATAAGTCTCATCTTTCACAATTTCAGAAAAAAGAAAAAATAAGAGTTTCAAGGATATTTTTGAGTTATACAAAAAAAAATAAAAAAGATATTGAAATTTTGGCAACAAAAATTAAAGGGGACTTAACGGCAAAAAACTTCAGACAAAAGGCAAAAGAGTTTTCACAGGATGAGAAAAAATCAAATGGTGGAGATTGGGGATATAGCCTTGATAAATTAATAAGAAAAGAAAAAAAAATTGCACGAAATATGGAAGTTAACGAAATATCAGATTTAATATATACGGGTAAAAGTATTTCAATATTGCACGTAACAGAAAAATCCGATGAAAAAATAACTCCTCTTGCACTCGTTAAAGATAAGATAATTGACAAACTCACACCAACGAAAATTGAAAAAATTGCAAAATCAAGATTATTGTCAGTTATAAAGAAGTTGAAAAAAGGTGTTAAAGTTGATGATATAAAGGCAGATGACCTTATCATTAAGAAAACCGGTCAGGTACATAAAGATCAAGTTATTTTAGGTTTAGACGAATCCTCAACGCTGTCAAATAAACTTTTTACATTAAAAAATAAAAGCGTATCAAATATTATAGAATTAATCCAAAATACAAAGCAAAATTACGGAATTGTAAAATGTATTAATATCAAAAAAGCAGGGATTGAAAAGCTTGAAAATATCAAAAACAAACTTGACAAAGATATTATAATTGCAAAAAAAGCAGATTTATTAAAAGTTCAAACACCTGAACTAACTAAATCTTTAAATTCAATTGAGAATAAAGATGCTGTTAAGAAATATCTCGATAAACAAAAATTGGTTTCAGATACATTCAGATACAAAAGAGGCAACAGATTGCTTTATTTCCCGACAAAAGAGGGTCTGGATGATATGATTTTTTCATTAGAACCGGGAGTGTATTCTTCCCCGATAATTTATGACGATAATGCCGTAATTGTAAAACTTAAATCTAAGAAAATAACAACGGACAATGACTACCAAAAAGAACGATTTAATTTCTACAAAAATACTCTACAATACAAACAAAGTATGGATTGGCAAAATTTCATAAGTTCTAAAATAGAGTTCTTACAAAAAGACAAAAAGATTAGAATGAACTCTAAAAAAATTACAGAGCTTCTAAAACAACAACAAAACGAAAAATAATACGATTAAGAACCGGAAATGCGAAGAAAACATCCAAAGCCTAAATGGTTAAAAATGCGAATGCCTTCCGGTTCCGAACTTTTCTCTCTTAAGAAGACATTAAACAATAAAAACTTGCATACGATATGTCAAGATGCAAAATGCCCTAATATGAATGAATGTTGGAATAATAAGCATGCGACATTCCTCATAATGGGCAATATATGTTCAAGAAACTGCCTCTTTTGTTCCGTACCTACCGGAGAATGTACGCCTCTTGACAAAAACGAACCAAAAAAGATATTAGCAATGACAGACATTATGCAATTAAAGTATGCAGTTATAACATCTGTTACAAGAGATGACCTGCCCGACGGCGGTGCAAAACATTTCGCTTCTGTAATTAAAGAATTAAAAAAAGAAAAGACCAAGCTTTTAATTGAGGTATTAATCCCTGATTTTAAAGGTAAGGTTAAAGATATAGAAATTGTACTCAACGCAAAGCCCGATGTCTTGAATCATAATATTGAAACTGTAAAATCTCTTTATTCCAAGGTTAATAGAAAACCTGAAAATTATAATAGATCTATGAGTGTACTTAAATATTCCAATTCAAAAGAATTCATAACAAAGTCAGGAATAATGATAGGCTTAGGCGAAACAACTGAGGAACTTAATATATTATTTGACGATCTTCTGAACAACGGCGTACAATTACTAACAATAGGACAATACCTGCAACCGACTACCAAGAGTATAGAGGTTGAAAAATACTATACACCGGATGAGTTTAGTGAACTGAAAGAGATAGCGTTATCCAAAGGATTTCTAAAAGTTGAATCCGGTCCCTTCGTAAGAAGTTCATATAGAGCAGAAGAAATGTATAAAGAAGCAATTCAAATAAAATGATTACCCGTACATTTATAATAAGCGGTAAAGTTCAAGGTGTAGCCTATCGTTATTACGCCAAACAAACTGCTGAAAAAATGCACATAAAAGGATATGTCAAAAACCAGTTTAATGGAACGGTCAAATTAATCGCACAGGCTGAAGAAGGAGAATTATCCTTATTTGAAGCCTATTTATACAAAGGTTCACCACACTCAATTGTAGAAAACATAGAAATAATAAATACAAATAACGAAATAATCTATAAAGGATTCAATATAAACTAAGCTAATTTATTCTTTTCACTATCTAATTTGAACTCATCTATATATTTATAGTCATCTTTCAATAATAGTGGATATATTTTTACACATATCCAAGCATCCGTTGCCGCATACTTTATTTGTTTATTGCTTAATTTAGGTAAAGCCCAATTACTCCTTTGAGCATTTTTTGATATTCTGTGTTTTAAATATCTTGCAGATAAAGCTCTTGCACCAGACTGAACAATCCCTTTTTTTTCAGCCAATTTTTTTAAATCTATAAAGCCTGCCGTTTTTATATCAGAAGATAACTCTTGTAATTTTTTATTATCAGCATCAATACCTATGCCTATTTTCTTTACCTTCTCATTTTCAAGAAGGCTTTTTAAGGAATCAAAAAAACCCGTCTTATCAATTTGAAATAAAAAAGCCTTATCCTCGGTAGAGAATTGTATCAATGATATGGGATACGAAATACCTTTTTTAAATGCCGGTCTGCTTTCCGTATCAAAACCGATTAGTCTCTCATTCATAAGAAATTCAATAGCATACTCAGCCGAGTCAACATCATCAATAACACTAACATTGCCAACAAATTTAATAATGGGCAAGGTATTAATATACTCCTTGCTTAATCTGTTTTGTTTTATTTCAACAGTTTTAACGTTATTCGATCTTTTTTCTAAAAAGCTCCCAAGTTTCGTCCTTATCGTTTTCAATAATCCAATAGTAGTAGTTTTCATTTATACTCGCCTTAAAGTTGAAATCCATTCCATATTTTTCAGGTGCAAAGAGAAATAACCTCTTTATTTCCTTACCTTTAAAATCCATTACAATACATTCCCTATTAGTTCCATTTATAACATTTGTAAACACATAGAGTCGGTTTTTTCCGGCAAAAGCAGAATATATTTGCGGATAATAATCTTTAAAAGAAATTTTACTTTTAAAAAAATCCCATAATTTATTATAGTTAGAATTCCCCTTAAACCATGCAATTGTTTCCTTTTTATACTCTGATGGTATTTTTAATTTTTTAACATCTTTAAATATTCGTCCTGTCTTATTTCCTTTTTTATCATAAATATTGATTGCAAAACCATCCTTTCCTGCAATTATAAATAATTTATCATCCCTTATTACTGGATAAAATGGCGTAATGGGAAAATCCCACTTAAAGTTCATCCCAACTTCAAAATCCGATTTATATAAAATTTTACCTTTCTGCAATTTTTTGTCAGCAAGAAATATGGTTAAGACCTTTGTTTTTTTGTTTCCGTCCGCAGAAGCCTGACTCATACATATATATCTGTCTGCAAATGGATAAAAAGTATCAAATTGTTTTACCCTATACTCTTTAATATATTTACCTGTTTTAGAGAAAATGGAAACCTTTGCCGAACTTGTTATAAATACCTTATCTTTGAAAGTCATTAAACCTATCGGAGCACCAAATATATTTTTTTTAATTTCTTTGGGACCTTCTCCCTCTTTACCAAACTTTCCAACATATTTGTAAGTTTTTAAATCATATATATGTATGGTCGTATTTTCCAATATATATATATAACCGTTACCGATTGCAAATCTTTCAGGTCTCAAAACCTCATTTAACACGGTAACTTTTTCTCCGTGAAGATAAGACATACCCCACAAAAAACTAAAGACAAACATCAATATAAAAGCAAATCTTATTCTCATTTATCACTCCTCATAACTTAGATTATAATTTCACAAGTATCTTTTGTCAAATTCAATTAACCTCCTGAAATCATCACACTTCAACACAAAAGACTCCTTAATTATTATTGTTTTATCAATCAATATTCCTGACATAAATTAATTTAAACCGCCCCTTTTGACTTGCTCTTTGCTCTATTTCAA
Source organism: uncultured Clostridia bacterium (assembly GCA_964406785.1). Taxonomy (GTDB): domain Bacteria; phylum Acidobacteriota; class Aminicenantia; order UBA2199; family UBA2199; genus JAOZTV01. Next base: position 968 of record CAYOTE010000153.1, on the reverse strand, counting down.
ATTTATCAATGGAATTTATCATAGGCGTTAATTTTTGGTAACCAAAATTCCTTGAATCAAAATTCGGTTGTTTTTTTAACAGTAAGGTACCTACATCACCGAGAAATGCCCAGCCATCCTCATCGGCTGCATCTGAGATTGTTGTAGCAATAAGCCTTATTACCTTATTTGTAATTTTATCAAATGTTGGTTTTTTATTTATGTTTCCCTTTGAAGTCTTTTGATCAATTTTATCTGTATCAGAACCCAAGATTTCAAGATAAATAAATTTATCACAGGCAACAATAAAAGGCTCAGGCGTTTTTTTCTCACCAATCCCATACACTGTCATTCCTGCTTCCCTCAACCTTATTGCAAGCTTTGTAAAATCACTATCACTGGATACAAGACAAAATCCGTCAACCTTGTTTGAATAAAGTATATCCATTGCATCAATTATCATTGCAGAATCAGTAGCATTTTTTCCCGTAGTATAACTGTACTGTTGAACAGGAGTTATTGCATTGGAAAGTAAAACCGACTTCCAGCCTGCAAGATTAGGTTTAGTCCAATCTCCATATATCCTCTTAATAGTTGCATTACCGTACTTCGCAATTTCTTCCATCATTTCCTTTACCTTTGAAGACGGGATATTATCACCATCTATCAAAACAGCTAACTTTAAATCCTTATTTCCTTCTTTCATTTATCACCTTCGCACAACAAAATACCACAAAATAGCATTTCGTTCCTGTAGTATTTTACCATAAAACAAAAAACATAACTACAAATGAATTTTTTTTTGTAATTAACCCCGATTTGTTTTACTTTAACATATTATTATTTAAAAATCTTTTTATGCGGAAAATAATATTCATATATCATAGAAAAATGACTTTTATTACCCAACCTATCAACAGTCTTATTCTAAATTTGGTTCTCCGCCAGAAAGTGTGGGTAGTTGAAACAAAATAAGGGACAAAGTATAC
>CAYOTE010000152.1:0-6258 GCA_964406785.1 uncultured Clostridia bacterium | reverse complement strand
TTATGCGGGAAACAACAAAATTTAGAAAAAGAAACTTTTATAAAGATTGGTGATTTCAATTTTGAGGCAGTAAAGTATGCCTTAACTGATAAAGAAAACCGAATTTCATCAAAAAAACCTGAAATTAATAATGCGTACATTAAGTCAATAGCTTTTGAGGGTGGACTTTTAAATGGAACAAAAATTGGTTTTTCATCGGAATTAAATAATTTTATTGGTATAAGAGGAAGCGGTAAATCGTCTATTATTGAAATACTGCGATATGTTTTGGGAATTTCATTAAACAATCGGGCAAGCGACAAAAAGTATAAAAGTAGTTTAATTAAATATGTTCTTGAAAGTGGTGGAAAGGTGATTACAACTATTGTTAATAGTCATAAAAAAGAGTACCGGATAGAAAAAATATATGATCAGAAAGAAGACGTCTTTGAAGATGGTATTCGTATTGATATTCCTACCATTAATACCGTTTTTAAAAATCCTGTTTATTTTGGTCAAAAGGATTTATCTAATAAACATGTTGATTTTGAGGCAGATCTTGTAAAAAAATTAATTGGCAATAGACTTGATAGTATTAAATCTGAGATTCCACAAAAAAAAGATGAAATAAAAGATATTGTTACAAGTTTAAAAAAACTTGAAAATTTAGAAGAGTTAAAAAAAGAAATTAATGCAAGTATTAATGATGCAGAATTTAAGCTCAAAATATTTAAAGATAAAGGTGTTGAGAGTAAATTACAACTACAAAGTAGATTTGATTCAGATATTAGTAAGTACAAAAAATTATTAGATGAAATTATAAATTTCAATAACGATTTATCTGAAATAAATACCAATTATAAAATTTTTTTTTCAGAAACGAATTTTGCTTCCGAAGAAAATAAAGATTTATTTCAAGAAGCAAATTTAATTTTCAATAAACTTATTGCTGAATCAAAAAAACTAAATGAAATAAATAATAACACAGTAAAATATATTGATGATTTAGGTAAACTTTATAAAAAATTGTTAGAAAAAAAAGAAAATCTAAAAGAGGATTTTGCCAAAATAAAAAGAGAAATAAATGTCCCCAATCTTAATCCAGATGATTTCTTAAAGTTAAATCACACAATTGAAACATCTAGGTTAAAACTATTGGAAATAGTAAAATCTGAAAAAAAACAAATAGAATTAAATACATTATTGAATGATAAGATATCTGAATTAAATAATCTTTGGCACAAGGAATATCAAATATTAGAAAAAGAAGTAACCAGAATAAATAATTATGAAAATAGTCTTTCTATTTCTGTTAAATATAAAGGAAGAAGTGATAGATTTCTTGAAAAACTGCAACAAATTTTTAAAGGTAGTGGAATACGAAGTGCAACATATTCTACAATTCAATCTACCTACAAAGATTTCATTGAAATATTTAGAGATTTTGAAAATCTAAACAATAGTATTAATATTAGTGAAAGTCTGTTAGTGGAATTTAAACGTCGTTTTAATGATGCTCTTGCTGAATTAATAACATACAGAGTTGATGATAAATTTACTATTAAATATAACAATAAACCGCTTGGTGAACATTCTCTTGGGCAAAGAGCTACGGCATTAATCTTATTTCTTCTCGCACAGAAAGAAACTGATGTACTAATAATAGATCAACCGGAAGATGATTTGGATAATCAAACTATTTATGAGGATGTAATTAAAAAGATTAAAGCATTAAAAGGAAATATGCAATTTATCTTTGCTACTCATAATGCCAATATTCCGGTTCTTGGTGACAGTGAAAAAATTATTTCATGCAAATACTTGGAATCAAAAATTGAAACTACTGCCGGAACTATAGATAACCGACAAACACAACATCATATAGTTACGATTATGGAAGGAGGAGAAGAGGCTTTTAATCGTCGTAAAAACATATATGAATTATGGAGTATGAAAAGATGAAAATACTATCTAATTTAGAACTTATTGATATCATTAAAGCCGGAGAAAATAGTATAGTTGAATTTAAACAGGAAACAGTGCATCAGGCATCTCTTTTACAGGAAATTGTTGCATTTGCTAACACAGAAGGTGGTATTATTGTTTTTGGAGTTGAAGATAATACTGACAAAATTGTTGGACTTTCAAAAAGTCAGGTTGATGAAATAGATAAAAAAGTTGCAAATATTACAAACGATTTAATCAGACCATATCTACAAATAATTACTAATACCGCTTTGATAGATGATAAATTATTACTTACTATAACTGTTCCTAAAGGTAGCAATAAACCATATAATACAAAAGGTGCAATTTTTGTAAGGCAGGGGACAACTAAACGTCTGTTAACCGATAAAGACGAAATATTAAGATTATATCAAGCTTCAGGTAATTTATATGCTGATGAAATGTTAGTAGAAGGTACATCTATTAATGATATTGATAAAGATAAAATAAAAGAATACTTAAAAGCTCAAAAAAAAGAAAAAACAAATATTGATGAACGATTATTAATTAATCTGGGCACTTTGAGAAATGGGAATCTAACGCTTGGCGGGTTGTTGTTTTTTGGGAAAAATCCTCAACAATATAAGTCGGTTTTTTTAATAAAAGCAGTCTCTTTCTTGGGAAACAGTATAGGCGGTTCAGATTATAGAGATAGTATAGATATTGAGGGCACAATTCCTGAATTGTTTGATAAGGGAATGAAGTTTTTTGAAAATAACTTAACGCATATTCAACATGATCAAAATTTTAATTCAGAAGGGATATTGGAAATATCTCAAATTGCTATTGAAGAATTATTACAAAATGCTTTAATTCATAGAGATTATCTTAAAAATGCTTCAATTAGATTACTAATTTTTGATAATCGTATAGAAATAATCAGTCCCGGTAAATTACCAAACAGTTTAACAGTTGAGAATATTAAGCTGGGTAATGCTGTTGCTCGCAATAATTTACTTGTTAGCTATTGTAGTAAAGTAATGAATTATCGGGGATTGGGTTCAGGTATAACACGTGCGTTGGAAGAGCAAAAAAACATTGAGCTTATTAATGATATCGAGGGAGAGCAGTTTATAGTAAAAATACCAAGATCGGAGATAAAAAAATGAAATAAAGGGGCACACTATATGAAACGAAATTCTTGTGTGTTTAGCCTGAAATTTTCATCAAAATTGTAGCGAAATGTCCAAGATGCTTATTATAACAAGTTAAGAGATTGAGCTAAATGAAGAATAGTATAACTATTTTGCAATGCAGTGATTGATCTTAACGCAGTTAGAATGAGCATATTGGGCATTGCAGTAAGTTTTGATTAAAGATTCAGGTTTAGGTATTAACTATTTTTTTGTTTTATAGTATCATACTATATAAAAAAAAATTATATGATTAAAGGGAGGTATTTATGTATAAGAAATTTTTAAAGACATCAATCATTTTATTATTTGTATCGCTGTTATTTAGTATGGGATGTAGGGAAGTAGTTTATGATATTACGGGAGAATGGGACTTTGATATTGCAATGAATGACGGTAATACAATGTCTGATACCTATAGCTTTGTTGGTTCCATACAAGCTGGTGATGTGTATTATAAAGGTCAAAGACTTGGGACATATAGCGTTATGGATAGAGATATTAACTTTACAATTACATATTACGATGAGGATAATGACTATACTGTGGAAACTTTTTCAGGCTATTTTGATGATCAATATTCCATGAGCGGAACATATACTCTGTTTATTGATGGTTACGGAACGTTTGCCGGTAATTGGACTGCCCAATAATTGGATATTTTTTATGATTAAACGAAATGTTTTTATCATATTGATTTTAGCTTTATTTTATGGAGTGAATTTTGGTAAGCAAATTTTAGAAAAGCCGAGACCTTTGACTGATGTTATTGATGTACGGGCAAAGCCGGTTAAATATTCAAATAAGGTTTCTGTGCCGTTAATTACCTGGGGAGGCGATGTTGCTACAATTTATGCTGAGAGTACGGGTATATTTCGTGATAACGGATTACCGGTGTCCCTGTTTGTAGAAAATGTATTTACCAAGCAGGTTAAGAAATGTCTCTTAGGTAATACGCCCTACCTTAGAGGAACAATGGGTATGATAAATGCCGCATCGGAAGTTTTTAAAAAAAATGGTTTGAAACTCGTAATAATATATCAACTAACCTGGTCAACCGGTGGTGATGCTCTTGTTGTGAGAAAGAGTATTAAAAAGCCAAAGCATTTAAAAAACAAAACAATCGCATTGCAATTATACGGTCCTCATATGGATTATCTTGCAAATATTTTACAAAATTCAGGAGTATCTCTTAACAGGGTCAAGATGAAATGGTTTTCCGAGCTTACAATCCCTCAGAACGAAAGCAGAGGAAGGATAATTGATCCGGTTACTGCATTTTTGAATGATAAATCAATTGACGGTGTGATGGCAATTATTCCCGATGCTTTAAATCTTACCTCAGGCGGTCGAATAGGTACCGGAGCTGCAGGCTCTGTCAAGGGAGCAAAGATACTATTGAGTACCAAGACGGCATCAAGGGTTATTTCAGATGTATATGCCGTAAGAAGCGATTATTTTATGAAAAATAAAACGAAGGTTAAGCAATTTGTTAAAAGTTTATTAAAGGGACAACTTGAATTAAAAAAACATTTAAGAGCAAAGAATAAATCACAAACTTTTAAGAAGGTCTTGGTAAGAGCAGCCGACATGCTGTTTGGTACAAGACAGGCTGTAGCCGATGTTGAGGGTTTACTCGGAGACTGTACCTTTGTCGGTGCAGGTGGTAATTCAATGTTCTTCTCAGGCAGAGGAACTACAAGAAGTATGAAGAGGTTAACAAAAGAAATTCAACGTGGTTTTATAAGTTTGGGTTTAATGAGACATTCTGTTAAATTAGACTCTGCCGGTTTGAATTATTCGGAATTATCCGGTGGTATAAGATTGGATAATAATTCAAAAACAAAGAAATTTGATATAAAGAAAATTTCTCAAAAAATCTCAGTTGAACCAACATCTTGGGCTGATGAAGGAACCTTATTTCAAATTGAAATAAATTTTTCGCCCAATCAGAGTGTTTTTTCCGAAAAAAAATATGCAAGAGATTTTAAAAAGGCCTTAGATATAGCACAAACTTATGAGGGTGCACTTGTTATGATTGAGGGACATTCGGATCCTTTGGGAATACTTAAGGCAAAACGAAAGCACAGACCTTCTATAGAAATATCTCAGATGCAACAACAGGCTAAGAATCTCTCTTTAAAAAGAGCAAGAGCGGTAAGAAAGAGCTTTTTTAAATACTGTAAACGAGCGGGTATGCGTGTTGATGAGTCGCAATTTGTTGCAGTAGGTATGGGAATTACCAATCCGAAATACAGTCCGCCGAGAACAAGGGCAGAGTGGAACGCTAATCGGAGAGTTGTGTTTAGAATAAAACAGGTAGAGGCTGAGCTTAATGATTTTAAACCTTTAGATTAGAGTACGAATCAATGAAACGGAGAATAGTATGAGAAGGAGACCTAAAAAGCCATTTAATTTTTTTGGAGTTATATTAATTTTTATTGGTTTTGTGTATATGTATAATCTTTGTTCAAGTGGAAATTCACACAAGAAGCGTTTTGTTGTGAATAAAGCTAATAACAAAATGCAAGAATCGGAATGGAGAAACTTGCAGTTAAAAAAGATAAAAATTATTGCAAATGAGGATTCCGTACCCGATACAACAAGAAATTTTTACTTTATAATTGACGGTAGTGGAAGTATGGCTGAGGATACGGATAAAAAATGTGGTAATAACGAAAATTTTAGAAATAGGCTTGAAGGGGCAAAATGGGCTGTAAAAGAGTTCTTAAAAAACATTCCCGATAATATTAATATTGGGCTTTACGTGTTTGATAATAGAGGACAAAGAGAAGTAGTACCACTGTCTAAGAATAATCGAGATAAATTCTTAAACGGCATCAGTAGTATTATTGCCGGAGGCGGTACACCATTGAAAAAGGCTATTAAATACGGTACGGATAAACTTGTTGAGCAGTATAAGACTCAATTAGGTTACGGCGAATACAGACTCGTTGTCGTAACTGACGGAATTGCAAGACATATATTTGATGCTGCAAAATATGCCGCAAGTTACGGTGTATCCTTATACTCGATAGGTCTCTGTGTGGACAAAAATCATCCTCTGAGAAAATATTCCGTGCTGTATAAGGCTGCCGATAGCTTTGAAGATTTATCAGAGGGCTTGTCGGAAACATTG
>CAYOTE010000151.1:0-6260 GCA_964406785.1 uncultured Clostridia bacterium | reverse complement strand
TAAAAGAGGAATTTTTGTTTTTACTTAACGAGTCGGTTAAAATGCGAATGATATCGGATGTACCCTTAGGAGCCTTTTTATCCGGTGGTTTGGACTCCAGTGCTATTGTATCTGTAATGGCTACTAATTCTAAAGAGAGAATTAAAACATTTTCGATAGGATTTGAAGAAAAGTCGTACAGTGAACTTGAGTATTCGTCTATTGTATCAAAAAAATTTGGAACCGAACATTATGTGGAGAATTTATCACCTGATATTAATGAACTGGTACATTTTCTTACCGACTTTCTTGATGAACCGCTTGGAGATTTTTCAAATTTTCCTACCTATCTTGTTTCAAAGACGGCAAAAGAGCAGGTTACCGTAGCACTTTCCGGTGACGGTGGTGATGAAATATTCGGTGGTTATGAACATTATATTGCTCAGAAAATAGCAAAGGGGATAGACCTACCTCTTATTAGAACAATGCACCCCGCATTTTCCAAAATAACCAATTTATTTCCGCCTTCAAAACTAAAAAAAGGCTTTGTAAATAGAATAAAGAGATTTAGTGAGGGACTATCAAACTCATATACCAACAGGCATTTTCGTTGGATGTTGTTTCTCTCTAATGTACAAAAACGTGAATTATACACTCCGGATTTTTTCGAAAATTCGTTTGTAAATAATTTAAGTGTCAGAGAACCCTTTAAAGAATATTTTAAACAGGCTGATATATTTGAGGGTATAAATAAAGACCTTTATTTGGACTTTAAAACTTATATGGTTGATAATATACTTGTTAAAGTTGATAGAATGAGTATGGCTACATCTCTTGAAGCGAGAGTCCCGCTTTTGGATAAGAAAATAGTAGAGTTTGCCTTTTCCTTGCCATCGGATTATAAATTGAAAGGAAAAACAACAAAGTGGTTTTTTAAAAAAACTATGGAAAATATACTGCCAAAAGAAATTATATATAGAAGAAAAGAGGGCTTTTCAATTCCTATTAAAAACTGGTTAAAAACCGATTTGAAAGAACTTATGATGGAATATCTTTCACCGAAAAGAATTAAAGATGCCGGAATATTAAATCAAAAATATGTAGATAAACTTATAAATCAACATCTGACAAATAAAGAAAATCACGCTCATAGGTTATGGTCATTCATACTATTCAATATATGGATGGAAAAATTTGGCGTTTAAAAAAAATGTAGCGTATTGCATATTGCAGTAGGTTTTGATTAAAATTTTAGGGTGAATTTATGTTTGTGTGAACACGGTTGTTGTGGTATAATCTCTCCTGTGTTGTGTATTGTGTTTATTTTGTAATCATGATATTACACAGTGTTTGATTAGCATAGAGTTAATCGTTTATTAAGTGCCGGAGTGGCGGAATTGGCAGACGCACCGGATTCAAAATCCGACGGGGATTATCCTCGTGAGGGTTCAAGTCCCTCCTCCGGCATTTTTTGTTTTTACGATAAAGCAAGTGGTTTAATACCTTATTATTGTATGTATTGAGGGCTTATGAAAATCATTAAAGAGATATTCTTTAGATATATTCCGTTTTTTTTTGTTTATTCTATAATCTTTTATTTGTCGAGTAGGACGGTTTCTGAATTACCGTCGTCTATTCCCGATGTTATTCCGCATTTTATTGAATATTTTGTTTTGTCGTTTTTGTTTATGAGAATTGTGAGAACTACTAATAAAAAAAACATACTGCTCTTATTGAGTTTTTTGCTTTTATTGGCTGTTTTGGATGAGGTACATCAATTATTTGTTCCCACTCGATTTTTCTCTATAAAGGATATTTTTATGGATTTGCTTGGAATTACTTTTGGAATTATCTTATACAATAGCAAAGCAATGAATTATATCAAAATGTTAACCTGAAACTTTAAAACCTACTGCAATGCCCAATAAACCCATTCTAACTGCGTTAAACTCAATCACTGCATCGCACTGCATTGCAAAATAGTTTTAAACTATTCTTCATTTAGCTCAATCGTTTAGCTTGTTATAATATACTTCTTAGGCATTTTGCTACAATTTTGATGAAAATTTCAGGGTTAAAGTGAAATCTTTATTATTTTAAGATTGTATCTTTTGCCATTTTTCTTGCATTTTCGATATGAATTCAATTATATATTTATGCTCCTCTTTGCCGTTTCCTTTTATTTCTATGGGCTTATCAAAGGTAAAGTGTATTTTTTTTTCCAAAGATATTTTCCCTATTTCTCTTATTAATTTCCCATTTCCCCAGAGATCTGTTTTTAATGCTAAGGGGATGATTTTTACATTTGCTCTTTTTGCCAATTTTATCCCGAGAGTATTAAAAGTCTTAGGGTCAAAAACAGAAGTTCGTGTACTTTGAGGAAAAATAATCAAGGACTTACCACTTTTCAAAATTTTTTCTCCAGTTTTTAGAACGTGTTCAAGATCTTCACGAGGACTTTTTCTTCCTACGACTATAGGATTTGTAGCCCTCATTATAGCGCCAAAGGTATTATCTTTTACAAGAGAATCTTTAACGACAAAAGTAATATCTCTATTTGATCTTATAATAGAGGGTAAGACAACTGTTTCAAGTGTACTCATATGATTTGCTACGATCACAACACCTTTATCTCTTTCTATTCTCAAATTATTCAAACCTGAAATACGAAATTGCCCGCCACAATTTTCAATAAAAATTAAATTATTCAACGAGTTCTCTATCCAAGCATTGGTGTCATATAGTCCTGATTTCGCAACCTTTGCTCCATTCAATATTACTTTTACAAATTTATAATAAAATAGAAACCTGTTCTTATTTAAAAATCCGTTTATAATAGATGTGTTATTATGTGCCGGAGATTCGTAGCTATCATTGTTTTTAAATATATTAATGTATTCTTGATACGTCATTTCAATTATCTTCCATTTTATAAGTTGATTTTATCTTGGATGTTATACCACCTCTTGACGAAAAATCGGACTCAACTTTTAATTGAAATGGCTTTAACACTGAGACAAGATGTGAAAGAATTATTTTTGTAAGATTCTCATAAAATATCCCTGTGTTTCGGTACTGTAAGAAGTAGTATTTTAAGGATTTCAATTCAACTATATGCTTGTTTGGAAGATATGAAATTTTAATTGTGCCAAAGTCAGGAAGCCCCGTTTTAGGACAAAGTGATGTAAATTCGGGGTTTTCGATTTCTATCCATGTGTTTTTGTTTTCATTTTCATATGGAAGAGGCTCAAGTACTTTACTTGAAATATGACTTGCATCCTGTCTGATACTTATCAAATGATCTGTTATTTTTTCAATACTCATTTTTGCTCCTGTATTTAATGTTTAAAATGTCTCATTGTTGTAAAGAGTAGTGCTATGTTTTTTTCTTCTGCTTTTTGTATGACTGCCTTGTCCTTTATTGAACCTCCAGGTTCAACTAAAACTTTTATTTTGTTCTTTGCCGCTATTTCTACTGAATCTGGAAAGGGAAAAAATGCATCGGAAATAAGAGTTGAATCTTCAAGTGAAAATTGAGATTTGTTTATTGCTATTTCGACTGCATCCACTCTGCTCATCTGTCCTGCTCCAACACCTATAAGCGTGTTATTTTTTATAAGTATAATCCCGTTAGATTTGACAAATTTGATCAGTTTCCAGCCAAAATCAATATCTTCTAATTGGGAATTATTCGGCTTTGTTTTTGTCTTTAATTCAAAATATTTAGAATCTTTTATTGTGTTATCTCTATCTTGGGATACAAAACCACCCGGTACTATTTTTATATCTCTTTTTTCGGTGTATCCGAAATTCATCTTAATAATTCTAAGATTTTTTTTTTGTTTTAATAAGTTTAGTGCATCTTCTTCAAAATCAGGTGCAATTATTACTTCAAAAAATATTTTAGACATCTCTTCGGCTGTTTTAATGTCGAGGCTTTTATTAAATCCAACGATACCGCCAAAGGATGATTTTGGATCTCCTGAAAAGGCACTTGTAAATGCTTCGGAACAGCTATTTTTTAGAGCTGCACCGCATGGGTTTTGGTGTTTTACAACTACTGAAAAATGTTTTTTATTATCTTTGAAAATATTTACAAGTTCATAAACCATTGATAAATCAAGTATATTATTGAATGATAGTTCTTTCCCGTTAAGTTGTATGAAATTATTTAATGGTGAGTTGAAGTTATTAATATACAGTCCTGCTCTTTGATGTGGATTTTCCCCGTATCTTAAATTTGCCTTTTTTCTTCCTACTATGCCATAATAGTCGGGAATATTATTTTCATCTTCGAATAAATAATCTGCGATGAGAGAGTCGTAAAAAGATGTGTATGAGAACGCTTTTTGTGCAAGATGTTTTCGCTTTTTAAAAGATATATTACCCTCTTCTATTAGCGTTGATATAACAGAAATATAGTCTTTTTTATCTGTAATTACGATGGTGCTACTAAAGTTTTTTGCCGCAGCCCTGACCATTGAAGGGCCACCTATGTCGATGTTTTTAACCATAAAATCCACTCCCTCTTCCTTTTTTTGTAGGGCATCTTCAAATGGATAGAAATTTACAATTACCAAGTCATATTTCTCAAGATTATACTCTTTAAGTTGCTCTAAATGTTCCTTGCTGTCTTTGGCGAGAATGGAACCAAATATGAGTGGATGAAGTGTCTTTACTCTTCCGTCCAAAATTTCTGGAAATTTTGTTATTGACGAGACATCTGTAACCGGAATATCATTTTCTCTTAAAAAATTTGCCGTACCTCCGGTTGATATTATCTCCCAACCTGCGTTGGTAAGGTTTTTTGCAACCTTATCTATTCCATCCTTATAATACACACTTATTAGTACTTTTTTCATAATACCTCTTTCTCCTTATATTTTTTATTGTATTTTTATCATACAGCAAGCATTCTTACAAATGCCGTTAATATTTTTTTATCAAATTCGTCTTTATGCGATAAGAGAAATTGGACAGCTTCAACTGGGGTTTTTGCATTTGAGTACGAACGATTTGTTGTTATAGCGTCATAAACGTCCACAATACTTGCCATTTTTGCATATATATTTAGTTCGTTTTCTTTTAAACCTTTTGGATAGCCGTTTCCTGTAACTTTTTCATGGTGTTGACCTATTATCGATAAACTTACATTTGAAATATCTCTTGTATCTTTAGCAATTTTTACTCCGTATTCAGGATGTTTCTTTATTTCTTCAAATTCAAATTTATTAAGTTTACCATTTTTATTTATGATTTGTGAAGAGATTTGGCTTTTACCAAGATCGTGCAAAAGACCGCCTTCTCCAACCTCCTTTAAAACATTGGGGTCGTAAATCCCAAACTTTTGTGCGAGGGATACCAAGAATGTACATACGTTCACCGAGTGAGTAAATGTATAATAATCATATCTTCTTATCTTTAATAAATTTACAAAAGCCTCCGGTGCTGAAACTATAAAATTTACGGTATATCCTACCATTTCTTTAGATCTTTGAATTGCCTCTCCAGATCTTGGATTGTTAAAAATATCCTCAACCACGTTTACAGTTGATTCAAAAAGTATTTCGGCTTTTTTTTGTACTGAAATATCTTGAGATTTAAGTATATCCCCAATGTTAGTTTCAAGATAAGTTCTGAAATTTTTAAAATCTTTACTATGAATATATAAATGTTCAAAGTTTTTATCGTATAGTCTCTGTAATTCATCAAAACCAAGCTTTAAATTTCTGTTTTTATATAGCACGAATTTTTTATCGTTTTTTATGTATAAATCAAAGTTAATTATGGAATCTCCTTTGATTTTTTTAATATCAACTTCTGTAAAATAAGCTTCAAGCCGGTCCGATTTGTCCATATTGTTATTTTATATCTATGGAGTTGAAAATGCAAGGTTTTAAACCTGAAATTTTTATCAAAATTGTAGCTAAATTTCAGAGGAAGGCTATTATAACAAGTTAAGCGATTGTGTTAAATAAAGATGTATACTATTTTGCAATGTAGTGATTGAGCTTAACACAGTTAGCATGGACCTATTAGGCATTATAGGAAGTTTTGATTAAACTTTTAAATGTTTGGGTTAAATATTTTTTTGTTATTTTAGTCCTAAAATTTTAATCAACTTGGGTTGTGTTGGTTTTTTTATTGATAATTTATTTTAATGTCAAACTCACGCTATTTTTTTCATAAAATAGGTCAAAAATCTTCGGATTATTGAGATTTTTTACATTATATTGTTAAATATTAACAATATAATGCTTTTTGTTTACACTTCTCCTATT
>CAYOTE010000150.1:0-6292 GCA_964406785.1 uncultured Clostridia bacterium | reverse complement strand
TAAAATTTGTGTTTTTCTTTTGCTTATATTAGAATATATTATTATGGAGAGGTAAACTATGGATTTTAGTGTAAGAGTAGATGTTGATTCAGATATTGCAGTCTTATACCCCAAAGGACATTTAGATGCACATAACGTTGAGTTGTTTGAATCTGAAATTATAAAACTTATTACTAATAAGTCGATTAATATTATCATAAACTGTACAGAGCTTGACTATATAAGCTCGGCAGGAATGGGTATAATAATGGGATATCTTGATGAAATACAAGAAAAGAACGGAGATATTAAATTATGCTCAGTAAATGAAAGAGTATATGAAATATTTGATCTTGTTGGTTTTACTGAAATATACGATTTTTTAAAAGATGAATCGGAAGCAAGAAAAAAATTTGCTAATGGAAAAAAATAATCCTTTCAAACACTCGGAACTTAAAATATCCATCCCTGCCAAGACAGGTTTGTTAAAAATGGTTGTGGACTTAACTAAACATATGGCAATGATTAATGATTTCAATAAAAAAGATTCACAAAAGATAGCATTGGCAGTTGATGAAGCTATAACTAATATAATTAAACACTCCTATAAATATAATGAGGATTACGATATAAAGATGGAATTTTTTACCGGGAAAAATGATGATGGTAGAAAGGGATTGAAAATCAGGCTTATTTTTGCAGGAGAACCTCCTGTTTTAAAAAATACTGAAATAAATCTAAAAAAGATGATAAAAGAAAAAAAAAAAGGTGGTATCGGCGTGGAAATTATGAGAAAGATAATGGATTCCGTTCAATATAAAAGAATTAATAATAAAAATTTTTGTGAAATGGTAAAATGGACAGATCAATAGCGGATCTGACTAAGGAATTAAAACAGAGTAAATTTAGGTTTGGCTCTATTTATGAATTTTCGGATTCTTTATATTCATCTTTTGAACTTAATCATATCTTCCGTGTTTTTTTTTCTACAATTATGGGGCAATTGGGAATTACAAAACTATTCTTTTTCGATTTAAAAAATAATGTTTTCAGAAAACGAGGTTTTAGAATTGACGAACAAGAAAAAGAACTCGTAAACGATGAATTTAAAAATATAAAAGAAATCTTTTTTGTTAAAACCGTTAACGATATTGAAGAGGAAAGTATTGCTTTAAAAGAAATTCTGGATAAAAAAAAAATTTATTATATTATTGATTTGTCATTATCAAAAAAAAGAGAAATTTATTTAGGGCTTGGAAAAAGATTTAATAGAATTGAGCTGACAAAGGAAGAAATAGAGTATGCTTTTTTTCTTTCAAAATTTACAATTACAGCCTTGGATAATTCATTTATGGTAGAAAAAATAATTGAATCAAAACAGGTGGAGCGGGAGATGAATATTGCTAAAGATATACAACTCTCCTTATTACCTCAAGCACTTCCCCTCTTAAAAAACTTTGAAATATCCGTAATCTATCGTCCTCTAAATGAAGTTGGAGGTGATTATTATGATATGCTAAATACACATGAGAATAAAACATCCGTACTTGTTGCAGATGTCGAGGGTAAAGGTTTATCTGCGGCTCTATTGGGTGCTTCCTCACAGGCTGTTTTTCACTCTATGAATGAATTCTGCACGGACAAACCTTCAAAATTTATAGAAAAGGCAAATACATTAATTCATGACTTAACCAAGGGAAAGAGATTTATTACCCTTTTTTGGATGATAGTTGATGATGATAATAAATCGGTTAAGTATGTCAATGCAGGGCATATTGAGCCTTTACTCATTTCAAATAATAAGACAATAAAACTATCAAAGGGTGGGTTTTTAACGGGGTTTATTAGTAATAGTAAATATGAAGAGGGTGTTATTGAACTCAAGAGTAATGATGTAATTGCAATATTTACCGATGGTGCACCCGAGGTTGAATCTCCTGATGAGGAAGAGTATGGGATAGAACGACTAACCGCATTTTTGAAAAAAAATTACAAATTGTCGGCTTCAAAAATTACAGAAAAATTTCAAAAAGAAATAGATGAATTCTCAAAGGGGACTCCTTATAGAGATGACTTTACCTTTCTTATTCTAAAAGTAAAATAATTATATGTCGTATATACTCGTTTTATCTTTTTTCTTGGTTATACTATTGATAATTGGCGTATTTTTGTCAAAATATAATGAAACATTCTCAGCTTATTTCTTTGGTAAAAAGGATATAGGAAGCTTATTGATTTTCTTTACCATTACCGCTTCATGGATAGGTGCATCCACAACAATTGCAACGATTGAGAAGGGAATATCAATCGGATTTAATGCCATTTGGATGTTAGGTGTGCCAACGTTTTTGACAATTTCTATATTTATCTTATTAAATAAAAAAATACGGGATAGTAATTTTATTTCACTTCCTGAATTTTTAAAATTTTACTACGGGAAGAAAATATCTTTTTTTGCATCAATTCTTGTTCTTTTTTATATGATTGTACTCAGTGCATCGCAACTTGTTGCATGGGGAAAGTTTATTTCAGAATTTATCAATACCAATTATACTGAAACTGTGTTGATAGGCGGACTGATAATAATAATATACTCTTTTTTCGGAGGATATCTATCTGTAATTTTTACAGACGGAATTCAATTAATATTTATTTCTACGGCAATTCTATACCTGTTCCTTTATTCAAATAAATCTTTAACCTATATGGTTGCAGATGATTTTAAACTCTTGGAAAATTTTAATTTTAATATATTAATGGTAATATCTTTCACACTTGCATGGATAATATCTCCAATTATATGGCAGAGAATTATATCGGCAAGAACGACAAAGACTTCAAGAAGAGGTTTACTTATGTCGCTTATCACATTTTTTATTCTTTACGTACTTATAATATTTATTGCAATATCTTTAAGACAGTACGGAGGAGAAAGTACAAATTTTGGAAGTATAATAAAAAACTATCTTCCTAAGTTTGGCAGTATATTAGTCTTTATCGGAATTGCATCGGCTATAATGTCAACAGCAGATTCGGCTTTAAATATAGGCGCTTTGACCTTATCAAATGATATATTACATATTTCAAGTGAAAAAAAAAAGATTTTTTATGCAAAATTTGCCACTGTTTTTTGCGGGATCTTAGCCGTAATTATAGCAATGAGGTTTACTTCGATAATAAAGACGTTGGGGCTTGCATCCGAAATTATGGCAGAGGGCTTTTTTATCCCCGGAATGGCAGCCTTATTATTTAAGACAAAAAAGCCGCTTGCAGGAATTTTAAGTCTTAGTCTCGGCGGTGGATTTTCTACACTCGTTTTCTTAAATGAGTACGGTTTAAGCCTTCCTATACCTAACTGGCCATACTCATTACCATACGGTTTGGGCTTATCTTTATTAGGTTTTATAATAGGATATTTCTTAGATAAAAAGAAAATTTGAAAATTTATTATTTAAGATAAAAAGGAAGCACCCAAGCCTATGAATCCACCGAAAACACCTCCCCATACCACAAGCCAACCTAAATGCTCTCTTATCATTTGTTGAATAATTTCTTTAACTTTTTGAGGTGTTAATTCATCCAGTCTTTTTTTTACAATAATCGTAATCTTATCAATAAGTTCTTCTTCGTTATTCTTGTCAAATATTTTAGACATAATTTTTTGCTTGAATTTATCCTCTGAAACAATTTCGGCAATAGTTTTTTGCATTTCATTTATAAAGGGTTCCTTTAACGGAGTAAGAGCCTCTTTCCCGCCAAACATACCCAGCATATTACCAAAGGACGAGTTAAGAATAACCTTTACCAACGAATCAAAGGCCTTATCTATATCCATATCCGGTATTAATTCTTCTATTTTAAGATTTTTATCGAATTTATCTTTTTCATTTTCTCCAAAGAATTTTTTTATATTTTCATGTGTAAAAAACTGATTCATTATAAGTTCGTATATTCCCTTTTTAAAATCTTCAAATCTCGCAGGTATAACACCCGAACCATACAAAAACGGAATCTTCTCAAACAGCATAAAAATAGCAAGCCAATTTGTTATGGCTCCCGACAAGGCAAATAATCCTATATTTAATATATGTTTATTAATTCCCAAAGGTAAAAAAAAAGAAATAATTATAATAAGAAAAGACAATAAATTTGTTACTAAACTCTTATTAAAAATAATATGTTTTTTTATTTGCATACACATCCTCCCGATACTTACATCATCCTTTTCGAAACGCAAGTCTATTAAAAAATCATCTATATGTCAAGTCAAGTATTCTTCCTGCAATTTTAATCAATGAAGTAAAAAACTATTAAACGTTACAATTTTGATGAAAATTTCAGATTCAATATCCAATTCGATATTTCATTTAAAACTTTCGGTGAAATAGTTTCCTCTATTTGTCCGTATTTGCTTGGCAATCCTGTTTTGCATTCCTGAAAAAGGTGATTTAAACCTTTAAACTCTTTTATTGAAAATTTTATCTTTGTCTTATCTAATGTATTTTTCATTACCTTTAAATTTTCTTTTGAAGGAACTTGTAAATCCCTGTCTCCGTTTATTGCCAAAACGGTGCAATTTACTTTTTTTAAATAAACAGCCGGATTCAATCTTATAAAAGTTGTCATCCATGGGGTTGTTAACTGCTTTATAATTGCGTTTTTTTGTTCTTTAGACAACACTGTCTCGTATTTTTTAGTAAAATAATCTGAAAGTCTTTTTTTTAACTCGCCTTTTTTTAATTTTTCATCAATAATTATCTTATATGCACCTGCAAATATTTGACTATTATACTGAACCGCTTTGGCATTTATTCCCATTTCCGATTCTATTTTCTTTTTTTGAAGAAGTAAGAGTTTATCTCCTCGCAGAGCGGGACCTGCCATTAACACAATAAAATGAACAGATTTGTTTTTTGACGAGACTATAAGAGCAATTATTCCGCCTTCGCTATGTCCTATCAATCCGATTTTTGATTTATCAATCTCATCTCTTGTTTGAAGATATTTAACGGCAGACTCAACATCCTTTACAAAGTCAAATGTTGTTGCTTTTTTAAAATTACCAGTCGATTTTGCCGTTCCTCTATCGTCAAATCTAAGTACCGCAATACCTTTTTTTGTCAAATAATCGGCAAGCACAAGAAAAGGTTTATGCCCCAACAATTCTTCGTTTCTATTTTGTGGTCCGCTTCCGCTTATCAATATAACAGCTGGGAATTTATCTTTTTTGTTTGGTAAGGTAAGTGTTCCTGCTAATATAATTTTATCCTCTTTATTTTCAAATTCTACTTCTTCTGAAATATATGGATAAGGCTTTTTTGGTTCCTGCGGTCTGTTTACTTTCGCCTTTTTTATTTCTTTTTTACTTAGAATCAAAGGAAAGGAAAAACCATTCTGTTTAAAAGTCCCGTTAATTTTACCATTTTTCAATTTTCCTTCAAAATTTACTCCAAGCTTCGGTATTAAAATTTTTAATATTGAGTTTTCAAAACTTGTTGATTTTACCAAAATGCCCAAAGCACCCTGATCAAGACTATCCATTGTTGACGTATAACCTGTCTCGGTTTTTTTTATATTAAAAGAGAGTCTCAACTTTGTACCTTGAATTTTTAAAACTCCGTACCATTTACCCGTTACATCGTTCTCGTTCCCAAATATTAATATTGATAAGTTTAAAAATATTAAAATTAATAATAAGGGTGTTTTTTTTATCATTCTCATTTTAAATCTCCTTTTTACTTATTATATCATTGTTTATTATTAAAAAAAACATTTTTTCCCCCATATTTGCACTTTTTTCTTTAAATTCTATAGAATCAGTTGAGTCCAATCGGGTTCCCTTGAGACGTAAGATCAAAATATCGTTTACTTTTTCGGATTGTATCTGCATATAAACACCCCTCATACTTATAAAGCCTTAATTTTTTAATTACTTTGCAAGTGAAATTATTAACCTGAACATCTCCTGGGTATAGGAAATCATTAGGTTCAACATCCATGGTAAAAACAGAAGTAACGCCCCAACAACAGCAAGTATTTTAGGAATAAATGTCATCGTCATTTCATTTATTTGTGTAACTGCCTGAAAGATACTTACTGCCAAACCAATAACCAATCCGGTAATTAGCATTGGAGCTGCAATTAATAATGTTGTGATCAACATATTTTTTGCCAGATGAATAACCAATTCCTGAGACATTTTTAAATTCCCTTAAATTATTACCGATTATCAAATAGAATAAATTGTAATCAAAGCGCGTTTAAATAAATTATACTTAAACTATTAAGGGGGTAATATGAAACGATGGACGGT
>CAYOTE010000149.1:0-6295 GCA_964406785.1 uncultured Clostridia bacterium | reverse complement strand
GAATGGATGAATTAAAGAAAACGCTTAGAGATTCTACAAAGGCAAGATGGATTGCCTTGGTTGTAGCCTCTATCTCAATGTTCGGTGCATACTTTTTTAACTATGCTATGTCTCCGGTCAAACCCATGTTGGAAAGCCTATTAGGTTGGAATAGTACTGATTTCGGTATATATACATCTTCATATACCTGGTTTAATGTGTTTTTGTTTATGCTTATTTTCAGTGGTATTATTCTTGATAAGTTGGGGATTAGATTTACCGGACTTGCCGCAACGAGTTTGATGGCTATAGGTACAGGAATTAATTATTGGGCATTAATACATGTCTTTCCCGAAGGTGCTGCAATATTTGGGATTAAAATGCAAGTTGCAATATCAGCTGTTGGATTTGGTATATTTGGCGTTGGTACGGAGGCAGCAGGTATTACGGTTTCAAAGGCTGTTGTTAAGTGGTTTAAGGGCTATGAAATGGCATTGGCTATGGGTATGCAGATGTCTATAGCGAGACTTGGTACAGCTCTTGCCTTAGGCATTTCTCTTCCCGTTGCTAAGCATTTCAACTATGCTTCACCAGTATTACTTGCATTTGTTTTTATGCTTATTGGAGTGACGGCGTTTATTATATATACTTTTCTTGATAAAAAACTTGATGCATCAAATGCTGCCAATGTTAGTGAAGAGGATTCTTCCAAGGAAGATGAATTTGAATTAAAAGACATTTTGTTTATTATTAAAAATAAGGGGTTTTGGTATATTGCGACTCTTTGCGTACTGTTTTATTCGGCAGTATTTCCGTTTTTATTCTATGCAACCGATTTAATGATAAATAAGTATCAGGTTGATCCGAATTTAGCGGGTACAATTCCGGCATTATTACCCTTTGGTACAATATTTCTAACACCTCTCTTTGGCTCTATTTATGATAAAAAAGGAAAGGGTGCTACCATCATGATAATAGGTGCTTTTATTCTCATCTTTGTTCATGGTATTTTATCCATACCCGCATTGACTTCTTGGATTGTGGCTACCGTGATGGTAATTGTGTTGGGAATTGGTTTTTCTCTGGTTCCTGCCGCTATGTGGCCATCAGTTCCTAAGATTATACCCGAGAAACAGCTTGGAACTGCTTATGCCGTTATATTTTGGATTCAAAATATAGGACTATGGGCTATTCCTTTACTGTTGGGTGTAATTTTAAATTCTACGAATCCTGCCGTAGCACCAAATAAATTGATGATTAAGGACTCTTTTTCGACTGCTTATACGCAGGTATTAAATGAAAAACAAGTTAATTTAAACAAGAATGAGATAAATAGCTTAGCTGAAAAGGCAAGCAGTAAACTTATTGACCATATAGTACAAACTTCGGTATATGTTCCTGTTGAAAATGAAGTGCTTAAAAAAGATGTACTTTCAAAGGATATTGTAAATACAGTTATTGATTCTTTGAATGGAATAGAGTTGTCGAAGGATAAGGAAAAGCTTGAGGAACAGGTTACCGAAACAGTTGTTAAATCAGTATCTCCGATAATTGTAAAATCTAAGTTAAATATAAGGTATGATTATTTTTATGATTTACTCTTATTTACCCTGCTTGGGATTTTGTCATTGTTCTTTGCATTTTTATTAAAGGCAGAAGATAAGAAAAAGGGTTATGGCTTAGAATTACCAAATATAAAGCAAGACGCTTAGAATATAAAGGATATAGGAAAATGAAAAAATTAGATATACTTATTTTAATTGTTTTTACTCTGAGTACTTTTTTAATATCTGAGACGACGCATGATAATAAGAAATTTTCAATTGAATTAGGTGCTGGAGTTAGGGGTATTGCCTCTGAACGTTTCAGCTCCGTATATAGTGGCACAAGTATTTGTTATAGCTTTGATATAGCATTTAAAATTATGAAAAGCGGGGAAATATTCTTACACTCCGATTATCTCTCGATTGAAGGGGAAACAAGCTATACGAAAGAAAAAACTACCTTTAAAATGACTCCGGCTGAGTTGGGTTTCAGATTATTATTGGGAAAAAAGAGTTTTGTGCCTTATATCGGACTTGGCGGTGGATTTTATTCGTACGAGGATGTTCATCCTGGGCTAACAAGTCTTAGTGAAAGTAAGATGGGTTTTTTTGGAGAAGGTGGTTTAAAATTCTTTGTCTCACAATCATTATTGCTTGATTTGAAGGTGAAATATATAATGCTTAAATCTGAAAAAGATGTTGACCTTGGCGGTTTGACATATATCGGAGGCATTGGCTTCAGATTTTAATTTGGTTTTAAAAACATCCGAATAATGCAGAGGTGCATTACATAGTGTTTAGATTGTGCTTTTGTTTTTATTGGATAAATGGAGGTACTGTGAATAGTCTGTTTTCTAAATTATCCGTTAAAAATAAGATATTGTTCCCGCTTTTGTTAATAATGTCTTTTGCAATTCTTGGTAATTATTTTATATTAACAAATAAAATTAAGGCTGTAGTTGATAATGTTGCAGCAAACAGGATATTGCAGTTTAGAACTTCTTTGGAGAGTAATATAAAAAGAGTTTCTAAGAAAGCTTTATTGGTTGCGAGTGTGTTTTCTACATTTGATTTTGTAAAAAAAGCTTATGAATTTGAAAATGAGAAAGAGGGCAGAAATTATTTAAGAGAAAATCTAACTGTAATTATAAAGAAATTAGAAAAAGAATTAAATATACGTGAATTCAAATTGCATTTTCACAAGCCACCGGCAAGGAGTTTTTTAAGAGTATGGAGAAAAAGAGGCGTAAAGGATGGTGGTGACGATCTTAGCTCTTTTAGAAATATCGTTTTAAGTGCGAATAAAAAAGTAAAAGCAATGTCCGGTGTTGAACCCGGTAGAGGTGGCATACCCATGAGAGGGGTAGCTCCTATCGTATTTAACGGAAAACATTATGGTAGCGTTGAATTGTTTTTTGCGTTTAATAGCTTAAGGAATATTATAAAATTTGACAAAAATGATAATTTTGCAGTTTTTATAGATAAAAATACTGTGAAAGTGTCCTATGAGTTTAAAAATAATAAAAAAGTAGATAATTTTACTTTTGCTTCTTCCATTAAAAAAATTGAATTGGAATCAATTAATAAACGGTTGTTGTCAAAAGGTTATAAAAAATCGTCCTATGAAATATCAAAAAATAGAGTAAATGTCGCTTTCCCCTTAAAAGATTATTCTAATAAAATATTCGGTGTAATTTATTACACATTTGATATAGAGAAGTTGATAAATCAACAAAAAGATATTCTTATAATAGTATTTCTCTCATATCTTTTTGTGGGAGCCATAATTGTATTTATACTTAATTTTATTTCAAAAAAAGTTGTATCCAAACCTTTAGATGAGTTAGTACGGAAATCAAAAAAATTATCAAAGGGATATTTAACCGAAAAGGCAACAATGTATTATGCGGATGAAATTGGGAAAATATCTGAGGCTTATAACGATGTTGTTAAAAATTTACAATCTATTGTCTTAGGTATCAACGAATCAACGGATGAAGTTTCTAATGCAACGAATGAAATAGCAAGTAGTAGCGATGAGCTCGCAACCAGAACAAATGAACAGGCCGCATCAATAACTCAAACATCAACTACTTTGGAAGAATTTACTTCAATTATTAACCAAAATTCTCAAAACGCAAATGAAACCGGGAACTTATTGGAAAGTTTGAATTCGCAAGTACAACAAAATGTTGAGCTTATTAATGAAGTTAATAACACTATGATAGAAATAAATGATTCAGGTAAAGAAATAAATAATATAGTAAGTGTGATAAATGATATAAGTTTTCAAACAAATCTTCTTGCATTAAATGCTGCTGTTGAAGCGGCAAGGGCAGGAGAGCACGGAAAGGGATTTGCAGTTGTAGCGTCGGAAGTAAGAAATCTTGCGGGTAAAACTGCAGAATCTTCAAAGTCCATTCAGGAAATTATTCACAAAAATATGAAATCTACTACAAGAGGAATGGAACTTGCCTCTAAAACATCTGAGTTGTTCTCATCTATAGTTGCGGTTATGAATGACGTATTAGGTAAAATAAAACAGATTAATGAAGGCTCAAATGAACAGTCAACGGGAATAAGTCAGATAAACGAAGCGGTAAATCAACTTGAAACCGTTATTAATCAAAATGCCGCTCTTGTGGAAGAGTTATCCGCAACGGGAAAAAATCTTAAAGGAAATGTCCGAGAACTTTTCGAAGAAATATCCAAATTAAAAGTAGAAAAATAAATAATAAAGTTATAAAAAGTTTATGATAAAATACAGTTATGATATTAGTTAATTTTAAAGATATAGAGTTAAGCTTTGGCGGTTATCCGCTTTTCAACGGTATAAATTATCAAATAAATTCAGGCGAAAAGGTTGCACTTATAGGGCGAAACGGTTCAGGTAAGACAACCTTATTAAAATTATTAAATCGTGAACTTGAACCTGATTCGGGCGAAATATTTTTTAGTCAGGGAATAAAAATTGCCTATTTGAGTCAGATTGTTCCAAAGGGAAGTAATGAATCGCTATTTGAATTCGTACTCGGTGGAGCAGGTAATATAGGTAGGTTGATAACAAATTATAATGATATAAATTTTAAATTATCAAAAAAACAATCAAATTCTCTGTTAAATGAGCTTGACAAGATAAGTCATCTTATAGATATTAATAAGGGTTGGGAAATAGAAAAAACCGTAAAAGAGATATTGGATAAATTTGAGCTTGACGGTAATGCTAAGTTCGATAATCTTTCGGCAGGTAAAAAGAGAGTGGCTCTTTTAACAAGAACTTTGATTTCAAAACCTAATTTATTACTCCTTGATGAACCTACAAATCATCTTGATATAGGTATGATTGTATGGTTGGAAGAGTTTATAAAAAAATATAAGGGAACTGTTTTATTTGTTACGCATGATAGAACCTTGATTGAAAAAACAGCAACCTGTATTGTCGAATTAGACAGGGGACAACTCTCTGTTTGGAATTGTTCATATATTGAATATCTTGAAAGAAAAAAAGACTCTTTGATTATTGAACAAAAGGAAAGAAAACAATTCTTACGAAAATTATCTGATGAAGAAATTTGGATAAGACAGGGAATTAAGGCAAGGCGAACGAGAAATGAGGGAAGAGTTAAAAAACTCATTCAAATGCGTGAAGAGAAAGTTAAGATGCGAAATATTGCACAAAAATCGGATTTTTCAATACAGGATGCACGCTCTTCGGGTAAGCTTGTGTTAAAGGCAAAGCATATATCTTTTAAATATGATGATGTTAAAGTAATAAATGATTTTTCAACTACAATCTCAAGAGGTGATAAAATTGGAATTTTAGGCAAGAACGGATGTGGTAAAACTACTCTTTTAAATATCCTTTTGGGAAAAATTAAATCAAACTCGGGTGTTATAGAGTTCGGGACGAATTTAAGTATTCAGTATTTTGACCAACTCAAGGGAAATCTTGATGAATCCAAAACTATAGTTGAAAATGTAGGTGATGGTAATGATTTGCTTGAGATTAATGGAAAGACCAAGCATATTATAGGATATTTACAGGAGTTTTTATTTTCACCCGAGAAAGCAAGATCGAAGGTATCTGTTCTTTCAGGCGGAGAAAAAGCAAGAGTTGTGTTGGCTAAATTATTTACCTTGTCGTCTAATTTGCTAATTATGGATGAACCTACAAATGATCTCGATATAGAAACTTTGGAACTTTTAGAGGAATTGCTTATTAATTATTCAGGTACTCTCTTGATAGTTAGCCATGACAGAACATTCTTAAATAATATAGCAACTTCTATTTTGGTATTTAAGGAAGATGGTAAAATAGAAGAATTTATTGGCGGATATTCTGAAATAAATCAAGAAAGTATCGTAAAAAAAAAGGCAACAACAAATAAAAAAAAGGTTGTTAAGGAAAGAACACGTAGCGTACAGGTAAAAAAGCTCTCATATAAGGAGCAAAACGCTCTTGACGGCTTACCTGAAATAATAGAAAAATTAGAGAAAGAACAAGAAGATATTCTTGAAGAGATGTCAAAACCGGATTATTACAGACAATCCGGAGATTATATTAATGATAAAAAAAAACAATTGGAAAGCTTAGAAGTTTTATTGAAAAATAAATATCTTGAATGGGAAGACTTGGAAGCAAAAGAACAGGCATATAAAGAAAATAAGATAATTAATCCGCCTGACTTTTTATGACTTGAAATAAAGAATAATAAGTCAAATAATTTCAGACGGATTAAATGATAAAAGTTATTTAGTTTTGCAGTTAAATT
>CAYOTE010000148.1:0-6340 GCA_964406785.1 uncultured Clostridia bacterium | reverse complement strand
AAAAGGAGAAAAAATGAAAAAACGATTAGTTTTAGTTATTATGTTTGTGTTTTTTGCATTAACATTTTTTTCAGCTTGCGGAAATGCAGGTGGTGGTGATTCAGGTAAGGCACTATTAAATTATATTCCTGAGGATGTTTCAGGATATCTTTTTCTTGATGTAAACGGTTTATCAAAACTTCAATCTTTTGAAGATATGCAAAAAGATTTTAATTCTTCAGAAAAGGGCAAAAAATACCAGGAATTTGTAAAATTAACAGGTGTAGATCCTAAAAAGGATATTTCAGGACTTGCAGTAGGGTTTTATGTTGATGAGAATAATGTAAGAAATACCAAACCTGATTTTATTTTTGTTACAGCTGTAAAGTATGACAAGACGAAGGTTTTGGAATCGGTAAAAAAGAAAGGCGGAGAACTCAAAGAAGAAACATACGAAGGTGTAAAAGTTTATAATGCGAACAAAGAGGGAAACGATATTACGATTGTTTTTATTGATAATGCTCATATTATTTTTGCATCGCCTTCTGTAGTAAAAAAGGCGGTTGATTTATTTAAAGGAAAAGGGAAAAGTATATTACAAAATGATAAACAAAAAACTTATGTTAATATGTTAGATAAAAAAGCATTATTTGCTGTTGTATATAATATCCCAAAAACATTGAGAGTAAAAAAAAATGTTGGAATGGGGCAGTTTAATTTTACTAAGGCTGAATGCTTCCTCGGTAGTGCATGGAGAACTTCTTCTACTTTTGAAGTTGATTTGAAATTATTATCAAAAGATAAGGTCGCAAATGATGGGATGAAGAATTTGTTAAACATGGCTAAGGGTTTTGGCGCGTCTCAACCTGACTATAAGGAATTATTAGATGCTATTCAAATAAATTCTGATGAAAATATGTTAAACATCACAATGTCTGTTACCGATGCATTTATTGAAAAAATGAAGGCTAAGGCTAAGGCAAAATTTGGTGGTACCAAATAATAATAAAAGAAGAAATAAAAGATAAAAAAAATATGGGATTAAGAACAATTTTTAATCCCATATTAATAAGTTTACATATTTTACCTCATACAATTTCCAGCCAATGTTCAGCCGAACATTAAAAACATAAAAAAAGCACAGTTCAATGAAAACTATTTCTTAGCTTAGGATTTTTATTTATGAAAACTCTTTATGAAGTCTTCAACTTCGGGTATTCCGCCTTGCATTATTAAGTAGCCGTTGGTTGGCTCTCGTTCTGTTGTTTCTCGGCTTATTGGAGTTAACATGAGTTCCTTAACCTTTTCAAGATCATCGGTTTGTCCCAATGCCCAACCAAGTTTTACATAGGCGACCTCCGGGAGCATATTCTCTGTAGGGATAACACCTTTTTTCATCATATCTCTACCTGTCTCATAAACGAACATATGAACAAACCCCCATAAGGTCTGTACAGTCATATATATTGCAATACCGGCCTTTGTTGCTCTTTGCAGGGAATCATATACGTGTTTATTAACATGACCGAGTCCCGTACCTGCAATAACAATTCCTCTATATTTATTTTCAATAAGAGAGTCAATTATATCCGGTTGCATATTGGGGTAATAATAAACTATCGCAACTTTTTCTTCAAAGTATGGGTAAATGTCAACATTTCTGTCATTTCTTCTCTTTTTATAATCGTTCCTGAAGGGAGAAAGAGATTTTTTGGTTATTGAGGCAATAGGTATGTCTCCGATTGTTCTAAATGCCGATCTGTATGATGAGTGCATCTTTCTTACTCTTGTACCCGAATGAAGTAAACCATACTCATCGGAGGTAGGACCAAACATACATACAATAACCTCTGCTATATCGGATTTTGCCGCTGCAGTAGCTGCATGAATAAGATTTAGTGCCGCATCCGATGAAGGACGATCAGACGATCTTTGTGAGCCTACCATAACAATCGGGACAGGCGAATTTTGAACCATAAAAGATAGTGCCGCTGCAGTATGGTGCATTGTATCGGTACCGTGACCAATTATAATTCCGTCAATACCGTTTTTAATTTCTTCTCCGATTGCCTTTGCCAATATCTTATACTGAGCAGGTCCCATATTCTCACTGAAAACTGCAAACAATTTTTCTGTTTTTAAATTACATACGTCTGCGAGCTCCGGTACTGCTCCGTATAATTCTCCAGGAGAAAATGCAGGAATTACCGCACCTGTTCGATAGTCTAATCGTGATGCAATTGTACCACCTGTCCCAAATAATTTTACATTCGGCTTATCCTTTGTAAAAGGGAATTCTTTTTCCGGTATTTTATAATGTGCCTCTTTATATCCGACTTCTTTCATATCCGTAATTGTATCAATGGATATACCTACATTATATCCGGTAATAAGTTTTAATACTATATGCGTCTCATCATCATTTTCCGAACGTGGGAGGATTATACCAGAAAAGTCCCCCCTTGTTGTCTTAACCTGACTATCGCTCCAAACTCGGACTTTATACTTTTTTAAAACCTCTAATGCTTCGTTTTTATAGCCTTTAAATAAATCCACCATATATTCTCCTGTTTCGATTAGTATTAAAGACGATAGGTTCAACTATCGTCTTATCAAGTTATATTAATTTTACTTGCCGTTTTTATTGTATAAATATTTAAAGAAATCAGCATCGGTTGTAAGAGTTTTTCTCATCTTAGGAAGCAACTTTTCGTACTGTTTCATTGCCATCCAAAAATCCGCAAACGCCTTGTCCTTTGAGTAGGCTTTATTTCTTATTGCAAGAGATTTTGCATCGGCTTCGGCTTTAATTTCCTTAGCTGTCTTTGTAGCTTCGGATCTAATTTCTCTTAACTCTCTTTCCATTTTTCCAAGGATTTTATTCATCTCTCCCTGTCCTTGAGATCTGTATAATTGAGCCTTTTGAAGACGTTCTCTTATCATTCTCTGATGAACACTTTCTGTTAATTCTTTAGAGTATTTAATTTGTCTGATAACAACATCAATGAGTTCTATACCGTACTCACTTATCTCTTTTTTTGAGTTAACAAGCATTTGATTGGAAAGATACTCTCTTCCCTTAAAGTCTGATCTGATTGCATCTTTTTTCTTTTTTTCTGCCTTTCTCTTTTTAAGTTCGTTTTCAGACAAAGTTTCGTTTTCAAAATTATCTTCGTCTAAAATAAATGTTTGAGAGTTTCTTACGGCTTCCTTTAAGTAATTTTTTGTGATTATCTTATAAACATTGGAGTTAATAATATCATCAAGTAGTTTTTGTGCACTTTGAACCGTATTTGCCTTTTGGTAAAATAAATCCGCATTGGATATCTTCCACCTTGCCGTGGTATCTACGAATATAAATTGTTTTTCTTTAGTTGGTATTACCTGAGGTGAACCGTCCCATGCCTGTAGCTTTTTTGAATATTTTCTAACCTTGTCAATAAATGGTACTTTAAATTTCAGTCCCGCATCCTGTTGCTTATCAATTATTTTTCCAAATCTCAAAACTATTGAAAGTTCGCCCTCTTCGAGGATATAAAATGGTCCCATTAGAACAAAAAGTAATATTAATACGGCTATTATAGTTCCTGTTATTTTTAATTGTTTCATTTTTTACCTCCTTCCTTTTTATTTGTAATTGCCTTGAAAGGAATAAAGTTCTTTAATTTCTTGTCAATTAAATCAATTGAATCCGTATCACTGAATACCTTCTCGAACATTTCATAGTATAATCTCATCCTGATGATTTCAGGGTTTTTCCTATACTCTCCGTAAACCTTATTAAATCTTGCAATATCACCAAGGGCATTGTTTATCTTTTCCGTTGCATAACCTCTTGCTTCTCTTATTGTTTTTTCCTTTATACCCTTAGCCTTCGGGATTTCCTTATTATATGCTTCAAGTCCCTTATTCTTAAATGTTTGTGCATCCTGTTGTGCCTTGTTTACATCTTCAAATGCAGCTTGTACACTCTTAGGCGGAACGATGTTTTGAAGTTTAACTTCTTTTACCGTAATACCGAACTTAAAATCAGAGAATAATTTGTTCATCAATTGCTTTCCTTCGACTTCTATTTCCTCTCTCTGTTTTCCTATTACGCCAAATATTGTTCTGTCTCCTACGAGAAGGTTAATGACCGATTGAGATATATCCCTTATTGTCTTAGTTCTTATATCAAGAGCCTGTCTGCCATATCTGTTCTGGGTAATAACTCTGCCCTCGACATTGAATAGATACTGTTTCGGGTTGCTAATTTCATACTGAATAATCCACTTTACGTCAACGATATTCAAATCGCCTGTGAGCATCTCGTATTCATAAGAATAATCACCTGTCGAGAATTCAGTCTGTATGCCTGCATTTCTTGTCCTAAATCCAAATTCGGCTGTAAACCTTCTCTTTGTAGGTACGTTGATGTTTTTATCTATACCAAACGGAAGCTTAAAATGTAGCCCCGGACCAAACGTATCTAAATATTTCCCAAATCTTAACACTATTGCCTCTTCTTGTTGATCAACTTGATAATAGCTTGAAAAAAAAACCAAGGCTACCAATATTATAGCAATCCCCGTTAATATTTTTTTTGGAGACATTTTTTTTTGTAATTCTTCAAAATCAATTATATTATCTGACATTTTTCCTCCTTAAAACTAATTCTATCAAAATTTACAAATAATACAACCTTCCTAAAATTTTCATCAAAATTATAGCGAAATGTTAGGAAAAGTCTATTCTAACAAGTTAAGAGATTAAGACGGATGAAACTGTGCAGTATTTTGAGATGAAGAAGATGGAGCTTTACGTAGTTAGAGTGGCTTTATTGAATAAACATTGCAGTAAGTTTTGATTGAAATTTCAGGAGGCACCTTGAATTTTCATCAAGAATATTTGCAAAATAAATAAATAAATAGTAACATATCGTAATGAAAAAAAAAGTTGGATTAATTTTTGGCGGTCAATCGGCAGAACATGAGGTTTCAATAAATTCTGCAAGGGCTGTTTACAAAAACATAGATAATAATAAATACGATATTATACCTATATATATTAATAAATCTGGTAAATTATCTGTCCAAGAATCGGATATATTAGATAAGAAAAAACCATTATCTCAAGACTCTCTTTTATCGTTTTTGCCATGGAGTAATGTCTTAAATGAAAAGTTAGATTGTGATATATATTTCCCTGTATTACACGGTCCTAATGGTGAAGACGGTAAGGTACAGGCGTTAATTGAATTATCGGGTTATCCGCTTGTAGGAGCAAATAGTTTGAGCTCTGCACTTGCTATGGATAAGACAACGGCAAAAATTTTATTTCAATCTGTTGGTTTGAAGGTTGTGCCATCCTTATCCTTTGACTATAATGACTCTATTGATGATATTGTATTACAGGTATTAGAGAAATTAAAACTTCCTGTTTTTATTAAGCCTAATTCGTTGGGTTCTTCTGTCGGAATATCTAAGGCAAAGACAAGAGTAGAAGTTGTGGAAGGTTTAAAACTTGCTTTTAAATATGATAATAGGGTAATTATCGAGAAAGGTTTGAGCGTTAGAGAAATTGAAGTGTCGGTTATGGGTAATAGAGACATACTTGTTTCAAAGCCCGGTGAGTTAAAACCTGCAAATGATTTTTACGATTATGAAGATAAGTACAAAAAAGGGAAAACTGAATTTAATATACCTGCGTCCTTAGATGAAAGTACAGAAAAAACAATTATGAATGCTGCGATAAAAGCATATAAATCATTATATCTGAATGGAATGTCGAGGGTAGATTTTTTTATTGAATTAGGAACAAATGATACATACATTAATGAAATTAATACAATACCGGGTTTTACGGAAATAAGTATGTTTCCAAAGCTATGGGAGACAAGAAATATTTCCTTTAAAAATCTTCTGTCAAAGCTAATTGAGTATGGTTTTGAGGACCATAAAAGGATAAAAAACAATTTATGAAAATATTAGGTATTGATTATGGTAAGAAAAGATTAGGCTTTGCAGTTGGTAGTTTATTACTTAAAACTCCCACGCCGTTAAATCATTTAGATAGGAAGAATCTAAAAGCAGATCTATTATATATACTTGATTTAATTGAGAATCATGATATTGGAAAAATAGTAATGGGATTACCCTTGAATATGGATGGAACTAAGGGTAAAATAGCATATGAGGTAGAAAATTTTTGCAAATTTTTGGAAAAGAGAGTAAATATGAAAATTGATATGGTTGATGAAAGGCTTACAAGTTTTGAGGCTGAGGAGATTTTGAAATCTCAGATACCTGATTTTAAAAAGAGGAAGGGAAAGTTGGACTCTATGTCTGCTGTAGTTATTTTAAATCAATACTTTAGTGAACGA
>CAYOTE010000147.1:0-6365 GCA_964406785.1 uncultured Clostridia bacterium | reverse complement strand
TGTCATAATTACCTGCCGGAAATAAAGAACCCGAGAATTGAATAATAATACAAAGCGGTTTTATATCAGGCTCTAATTTCCTTACTCGTGCAAAAGCCTCTACCATACCCGAAATAAGTACGAGGGCTGATAGGGGGTGATGACGAGAATCGGAAATCATTTTCTTTAATGCTGTTATTCTCTTATTAGGCGTGTAGTATCCATCGGTTGATTCGCATATTCTAATTGTTTCATTCTCGGTTTTCTTATCGTAAAATGAAATTCCCAATGCTATATCCAATCTTAGAATATTAAATTTTTCTTTGAGATCGGTGTTGATTATTTGTTCAAGTGCTATATGAGATTTGCTCTTAGTGTCAAAAAATAATCCGTTAATATCTCCTGTCAGGGTAATTATGTTTTTTCTTTTAAAAATATATTATTCTTTTAATTTAGTCATATATTTTTTTCTTTTTTTTTTTTTTTTCATATATATTTTTTACTCTTTTCTTTTTTAATTGTTCTAAATTAATCTTTATGATTCAAGTCAAACTCTCTTATATGTTGTTTATGTGTAGGATCTAATCCATCGTGCCTTATTTTTTTTATCAGTCTTGAGCATTCACTTGAATATTTATAAGAGGTAGGTTTAACAATTTTGTCCGATATCTTAATATCACTAACTATTTTAGAACCTTCATTATGCTTCTTATCAGTCTTATAGTATTGAGAGAGTACGAGTATTCTTGAAGCGAGAAAGACCGCTTCTTCAAGATCATGAGTAACAAAAAAGACTGTCATTTTTTCCATTTTCCACTGTTCAAGAAGAAATAATTGCATATCCTGTCTTGTACTGTCGTCCAAGGCACCAAAGGGTTCGTCCATTAATAGTATTTTAGGCTTCATTATCAGAGATTGTGCAATTGCCGCTCTTTGTCTCATTCCGCCTGATAGTTGATGTGGGTATTTATCTCCGTCATTTTTCAAACCGACCCTGTTTAAATATATTCTTGCCTCTTCTCTATACTCTTTTTTTTTCTTAGAATATTTAAAGGGGGTAAAAATTCTTTCAGGTATTGAAAAATTCTCGGAATCAAGTCCGAATGCGATATTGTCGAGTATTGTAAGGTGGGGGAATAGTGAGTATTTTTGAAAGACGATACCTCTATCCCTGTCAGGAGAGACTATATCCTTGCCGTTAAATTTTATAATACCTTCGGATGGTAATTCAGAACCTAAGATTAATCTCAATAAGGTTGATTTACCGCAACCACTTGGTCCTATGAGTGAAACAAATTCGCCCTCGATGACCTTTAAATCTATATCATTTAAGACGGTAAATTCTTTATTATGTTGGTTATGATATCTCTTATAAATATCTTCAAGGTATAGCAATGTTTCGTTATTTTTATTATTATTCATTATTCTTTACCGTCCACGAATAACCTTTTTTTATCCATAATCTTACTAAGAGATCAGCAGTAAACGCAAGTACACTCATCCATAAAACGTATGGGATAATAATATCCATTGCGATATATCTTCTTATTACAAAAATTCTATATCCGAGTCCTACCGTTGCAGCAAGAGATTCTCCGGCAATCAAAAATAAAACCATTGCCTTAAAATTAAGTCTTATCGTGTCTAATACGCCGGGTATAATTTGAGGTAATACGACCTTATACGCTATTTCAAAATTACTTGCTCCAAGTGTCAGTCCCTTTGTTATTTGTTCGTTAGGTGTTTCCTTTGCTCTTAGATATGTATCAAGCGTTATCGTGGGAAATACTCCTATTATAATTAAGGCTATCTTAGATGTCTCACCAAGCCCGAATATAATAAACAATATCGGCAAAATTGCCAAGGCAGGAATCTTGTCAAAAAAAGTTATATAACGAAGAAAAAAATACTCAACTATTGGAAAAACACCCATATTTAAGCCGAGAATTACTGCAAAAATTAATAGAAAAAGACTTATTAAAAATCTCTTCCCACTTGCAAAGGTATCGACCCATAATCTTAATTCACCCTTTCTGTCCTTTTTAATTGCCACTCTTTGCAGTCCGTCTATCATTTCAGTTGCAGTAGGGACTATCTTATCGTCGGGATTTTCCTTATGTCTTATATGGGCAGTTAGAAAATATACAAAAAATGTCAAAAGAAATAGTAATATAGACAAAAAAAAGGATGTATATTTTCCTACTTTAGCCTGAGTATTAAATGTTTTCATTCGGTTACTATTTTAATTTTAGTTTTCCATCCGCTGCCATTTTCATATATTTTAGGTCAAATCTAAATTTTGGTTTAGCTTTATTTCCTGCGATTGTACCGTCGGGGTAAACTATACCGATTATATCAACTGACTTTGCATTTTCTCCGAGCAGTCCGTGCTTAAAACAAAAATTTCTTACAAAGTCCATCTTTTTCTTTATGCTTTTTCCCGTAACAAACTTTACTGCGTCTGATGCCTTATAGAACATTGCCGTTGTTTTTAATTGAGCTTTATAATCTTCCAATGAACATTCCGCTGATTTTGCCATATACGTTAAGGCTTCCGTTGCTTTCTTATCCTGTTTTGTCATTATATCCATTATCTCGTACCATGCACCGGTTAGAGCCTTGCCCAATGCAGGATTGTTTTTAAGTGTCTTTGTATTTACTACCATTATATCCAACACCTCTTCAGGAATATTTGCCGAAGTGAATATACTTGAAACTCCCTTAGTTTTTTGAATTTCCATTACAATAGGATTCCATGTTATAACAGCCTTAGTTGACTTATTTGAAATAAATATAGGACCAATATCAGAGTCCGATGTATTTACTACCTTAACATCACTCTCTTTTAAGCCGTTCTTTTCAAGGGCTCTGGCAAGGAGATAATGTGATACTGATAGTTCAACCAGACTTATTGATTTGCCCTTAAGGTCTTTTATCTTTAAATTATCTCTTACGAGAAGAGCATCGTTGCCGTTTGAATAATCACCGACTATTAGGGCTGTTGAATCAATTCCCGATGCTGCCGGCATATCTAGACATTCCATATTTGTCATAGCACAGCCGTCAACTTGACCGGTTACATAGGCTTCAATTGACGGAATATAATCCATTCTAACTAATTTTATTTTTATGCCGTAATTATCTGCCCATTTATTTAATATTTTAGAATGCTCGGCGAAATCCCACGGCATCCAACCTGCGTAGATTGACCATGCTATTTTAAACTCTTTTTTCTCAGCCTTAAGATTGTTTGTTGTAATAAGTGTTGCTACTGATAACATTAATATTATAATTATTGTTTTTTTTAATATACTCATTTTATTCTCCTTATTTTCCTATTAAATATGTTTTCTCTATATCTTTGGTCTGTCTTCTTTAGCCTTTGTTTTAGTTTCGGTAGTTTTTTGTCCCTTTTCAAGCTTTCTGGCGTTTAACATTTCTTCCATCTTGCTTCTTGCCGTTGACTGTCTGCCGGCCGCCTCATAAGCCTTGTCTGCAACCTTAACGTCTGCCTTAGCCAGTTTTTCGGATATTCTTGCCTTAGCCGTTAATTTTTTATTTGCCTCCATTACTGCCGATATTGGTCCCTTGTCAATACTTGTTTCCAAGCCTTGTAACCTATCATTTAACTCAACTATCTGCTTTGCCGATACGAAATCTGCAATTGCCTCAGCCTTTTGATTAGGTAATTTTTCAATTTCTGCCTGAAAGTCTTGAAGTTGAAGCATATATTTGTTCATTGTTTCGGATGTCTGTCCAATTTCCGAATGCAATCTTGCCTGCATACTCTCAATCTCTTCAATTCTGACCTGAAATCTTTCAAAGGCGTGGGCATGTTTTTCGTACTCATCGTCATTACCCTCAGTCTTTGCTTTTTCGGCAAGAGCCAAGGCACCTTCTCTTTTTTCTATTAATTCGTGTTCTTCTTCGTTAAGGTCATTAAGCCTGCTCCTTTTATCTTCGAGAACTGATTCAACCTGAGCTATTGCATCTCGTAATCCTGTAAATTGAGAGACCATCTTATCTCTTTGAATATCAAATGCAGCGGAGATTCCGTCAACAGAGCCTGTAAACTGTTCGTCGGCTGCCTTAATTATTCCTCTGGCTTTTTTCCAGTTCCAAAATTTCAAATATCTGAATATAGCCCTTAAAATCCCAATTTTTGTTTCTGCCATAATTCCTCCTCCCATTATAATAACGATAATAACGATAATAACGATAATAACGATAATAACACATTCTATCCGAACAAAAAACAAAATGCAAATTTCCCAACTTCGCACAACTTCGTGTCAAGCCAGAAAATTGAGAAAGTTGACAATGACTGTTTTTCGGAACTGACTTTTGGATTTATTTAAACAAACAGGAACTTTATAAAAATATTGAGAACTGATTCAATTTCCACCTAAAATTTTAATCAAAATCTACTGCAATGCCCAATAAGCCCATTCTAACTGCGTTAAACTCAATCACTGCATTGCAAAATAGTTAGACTATTCCTCATTTAGCTCAATCGTTTAACTTGTTATAACAGACTTCCCCTGGCATTTCGCTACAATTTTGATGAAAAGTGCAGGCTCCAAAACTATTTTGATACCCATACGTATATATTATATGGAGTAAAGGAGATGTGATTCAAAAAATTAGGAGTTGTTAAAATGACAAGTAATGTTATCGACCAGTCACAACGCAAAGCTGCTAAAGTCGCAGGGATTGCTTTTCTGTTTGCAATGGCAATTGTGGTCTTTACAAATTACAGCGTAAGCTTTCGGTTTATTATTCCAGACAATGCTGTGGATACAGCCCGGAATATAATGGCACATGAAACATTATTTCGTATCAATATTGTTTGTAATTTGCTCTACCTTATAACCTTGATTGTAATGTTCACATCTCTATATGTGGTACTCAAACCTGTGAACAAGAATCTTGCCTTGGCTTCGGCATTCTTCAGACTTTTATATGCCTTGATGTGGGGATTGATGGCAATCAACACATTGGCTGCGATACGCCTTCTTGGTAACACCGGTTACCTGCCGGTCTTCGAAACAAATCAATTGCAAACTCTATCGAGACTGCATCTTAGTAGCAGTTGGGACGCATACTATGTTGGATTACCGTTTTGGGGATTGGCTTCTTCAGTATGTAGCTATCTGTGGTTAAGGTCAAGGTATATACCAAGAGCATTGGCTATTTTTGGGATTATCTCTTCCGTATGGTGCGTGTTTTGCGGTTTTGCTTACCTCATTTCCCCTGATTTTGGTAAGACAGTTCACTTAGCACTGTTCGATGTGCCTTTGACTATTTTTGAACTAACATTAGGCTTTTGGCTTTTGTTCAAGGGATTAAAACCAGTCGGGTTGGCTAAATCGAATCCAATAAATCAATAAAAATCTAATAAGGAAATTATTTCTATGGATAATAAAGTGTACTCACTTAAGAAAACTGCAAGACTATCCGGTTTGTTTTATCTTTTTGTGATAATCACCGGCGTGATTAGCATTATGGTTATTTCATCACAAATCATTGTAAAGAACGATACTGTTGCAACTTCCCAAAATATTCTCGCCAATGAATTTTTATTTCGGACAGGTGTAATTAATGATTTAATCAGCAACACTTTTTTTGTGTTTTTGGTATTGGCTCTTTACCGTTTATTGAAACAGGTTAACAGGAATCAGGCTAAATTAATGGTTGCATTGGTGGTTGTGCAAATTCCGGCCGTTTTTATTATGGAGGCATTAAATATTGCTTCACTTATGGTTTTTAAAGGTGAAATATTACAGACATTTGAACTTAGTCAGAGACAAGATTTGGCAATGCTATTGCTTAGAATTAATGACTATGGTACGTTGACATTACAATTATTCTGGGGGCTTTGGTTAATACCATTTGGCCAATTGGTTTATAAATCACGTTTTATTCCACGTATTTTTGGAATATTGCTCGTCATTGCCGGTATAGCTTATATAAATGCCAGTTTTGTATCTTTGCTTTTTCCCGATTATAGTGCAATTGTGAACCTGCCTACACTTTTATTAGTAGCCATAGGAGAAATTTCAATAACGTTCTGGCTTTTAATCAAAGGTGTAAAAAGTAAAATACCATTAATTGACGAACAATAACAATAACAGGCAGTTTCCCCATTGGACAGCATTCTATTTCAGGTTAGATTAAATTTAAAAAATTATGGTGTAATATAGCGGAATGCTTTCAGCACCTTTTTTACTAACAGAAGTTATTGCATAGACAATAGATGTGTATTTTTTAACATTTCTATGATTATAAGAGAATGTATTTGCGTTAAGGCTAATTAATAAATTCAAAGAGTTATTTTCTAATATATATATATTGTAACGTGCAACCTTATTGCCGGCATTGTACGG
>CAYOTE010000146.1:0-6372 GCA_964406785.1 uncultured Clostridia bacterium | reverse complement strand
ATAAGCGGAGGCGGTCTTTCTCTTGTAACAAAGCCCACATACCATAGTATGTTAAAGAGCTTCTTTACTATAAAAACATCATCCAAGCTATCCCTTGCCTCTCTTGAAACCCTTGCTATAATAGCGTACAGGCAACCTGTAACCATTGCTGAAATTTCAGATATGAGAAAGGTAAATTCAGTAGGACCACTAAAAAACCTCCTACAAAAAAAACTTATAAAAAACTCAGGAAGAAAAAAAGTTCCGGGAAATCCCATGCTTTACTCAACAACAAAAGACTTTCTTATCTACTTCGGATTAAACGATGTTTCGGAATTACCGTCATTGGATGAACTTACAGAATTATTCGACGACAAGGAACAACCCTCATTATTCAAATAAACACAACAGTTATAATCCTGATATAACTATAGCAAACAGGCAAAAACATTGGAATTAAAATCAGTCCCATTTTTTTAGTCGGTCATGATTTTTTTTTTGCAAAATCTTTTATGTTCTCAAGAACTCATAATTTCTTAGTTTTCTGCGAGGCACGTTTCATAGAAATACACTTCACATTTAACTTTTTTTATAAACTTAGAAAAACTGAATAAGTGCAAGATAATCTGTTGACAAAATAAGTAATTTTTGTTAGAATTTCTTATAAATTAAGGGGGTCCATAGCTCAACGGCTAGAGCCACCGGCTCATAACCGGTAGGTTCCAGGTTCGAATCCTGGTGGACCCATATTCCGAAACAAAGGAGTCTGCACTTGAAAGAGGGTTTAGAGTTACTACATGATTTACAAACAAAAGATGATTTATTAAGAGATACTACGAATATAATTAAAGATATTCCTGATCTAATTAAAAATATTGAGATAGAAAGAGACAGTAAAAAAAGTATAATTGAAGACTCAAAAAAGAAACTTGATGTCAACCTTAAAGAACGAAAAAAACTTGAGGGAGATATCCTTCAAATCAAAGAAAAAATTTCAAAGTATAAGGAACAGATGAATAAATCCACCACTAATAAGGAATATCAGGGTTTTATTTCAGAAATAAAATATGAAGATGATAAGATATCTAAGGTCGAAGAAGGAATAATTGAAAAGATGCTTGAATCTGACGAAATAATGCAAGAAATTAGAAATAGTGAGCAAGAATACGAAGATATTAAATTTGAATATGAGAAAAAAATAACGGATCATAAAAGTAACTTAGAATATTATATAAAAAAAAATGAGGAAGAATTACAAAGCAGAGATAAAATCAGATTAAAAATCTCTAAAACTCTTCTTAAAACTTATGACACACTTTTTAAAAACAAGGTAGGAAAGGCTATATCTTCAGTTGAGACTGAATTTTGTGGAGTTTGCAACGTCAAGTTAAGGCCACAGTTAGTCAACGAGCTTATTACTACGGACAACCTCATTTTATGTGAAAATTGTGGCAGAATCCTCTTTAAAATAATTAAAGAAGAAGAGGAAGAAGAACAACCGGAATCTAAATAAATATTTCTAAGCTATCTTTAAACCGAGGTGAAGATTGGAAATAATAAAGAAGAATGAACTCATAAATATTGCGAGAGAGATAAGAATTGATATAGTTAAGATGTTGACTAAATCAAAATCTGGGCATCCCGGAGGTTCTCTCTCAATAACAGACATAATCTCATATCTTTATTTTCACGCAATGAATGTAGATCTTTCAGGTACAGATGCTGATAGGGATAGATTTGTCTTATCAAAGGGACATGCTGCACCTGCCTTATATGCAACTCTTGCAAAAAAAGGGTTCTTTGATAGAGGGACACTCAACACATTGAGACATATTGATTCAAAACTTCAAGGACATCCGCACAGACTTGATACATATGGAGTTGATGCTTCAACCGGTTCTCTTGGGCAGGGCTTATCAATAGCAGTAGGTATGGGATTGGGGCTTCGGTTGGATAAACTTACTTCAAAAATATATGTTGTTTTGGGAGATGGAGAGTCTCAAGAGGGACAAATTTGGGAAGCTGCTATGTCAGCAGGTTTTAGAAAGTTAAATAATCTATGTGTATTTCTTGATTATAATAACCTTCAAATAGATGGGAAGGTATCGGAAATTAAAGACATATTACCTATTACAAACAAGTGGGAATCATTTAATTGGAATGTCGTTGAGATAGACGGACATAATTTTGATGAAATAGATAATGCCGTAGTGAATTTTAAAAAGGAGAAAGAAAAACCTACTTTAATTGTTTCAAAAACCATTAAAGGAAAGGGGGTCTCTTTTATGGAGAATAACGTTGACTTTCATGGTGTTACACCCAATGAGGACGAATTACTAATTGCTTTAAGGGATTTAAGAAATGGATAATAAAAGTTTGAGAAAAGAATACGGTAAGACGCTTGTTAAACTCGGCAAACAAGATAAGAACATAGTTGTTTTAGATGCAGATCTTGCTAAATCAACAAAAACTATTGAATTTGCTAAAGTTTATCCTGAACGATTTTTTGATTTTGGCTTATCGGAACAGGATATGATCGGTGCGGCAGCAGGACTCGCTTTAACAGGCAAGACTGCATTTGTAAGCTCATTTGCTGTATTTCTCACAGGAAGAGTCTATGATCAAATCCGCCAATCAATCTGTTATAATAATGTTAATGTAAAACTTGTCAGTACACATTCAGGGCTTGATGTTGGAGAAGACGGTGCTACACATCAAATGCTTGAAGATATTTCATTGATGAGAACACTTCCCAATATGAGGGTTATCGTTCCTGCCGATACTATTGAAACAAAACAGGTAATAGAGTACGTATATAAGACGTACGGTCCGTTCTATGTAAGGCTTATCCGTAATGAACTACCGATAGTTCATTCAAAAGACTATAAATTTAAAATAGGAAAAGCCTCTGTCTTAAAAGAGGGCACGGATATAACATTAATTGCAATAGGTCCAATGGTTTCAAAAGCTGTTGAGGCAGAAAAAACATTAAAAAAAAAAGGAATATCGGCAACTGTAATTAACTGTTCTTCAATAAAGCCTCTCGACGAAGAAACTATATTAAAGTATGTTAAAAAGTCAAAAGGAGTTGTTACCGTTGAAGATCATTCTATTTTTGGTGGTTTGGGTAGTACAATTGCTGAATTTTTAAGTAAAAATCATCCTATTAAAATGAGAATGATTGGAGTAGATAATAAATTTGGAAGATCAGGCAAACCCAATGATTTATATTCCCTGTACAAGTTAACTAAGGAAGAAATAATCAATAAGGTTGTCGAAATATTAGGTTCTTAACCGTGATTGAGTTTTATCATGTATTTAAACAGTACGTTAAAGACAGTTTCGCTTTAAAAGATGTTAATTTATCAATTGAAAAAGGTGAATTTATCTTCCTTACAGGTCATTCAGGTGCAGGCAAGACTACATTATTAAAACTAATATATAAAGATTTAGTCCCATCCAAGGGACAGATACTTATAGATTCCGTTAACGTTAATTTAATTCCCGACAAGTCACTTTATCAATTGAGACGCAAGATAGGTATTGTATTTCA
This sequence comes from uncultured Clostridia bacterium, assembly GCA_964406785.1. Taxonomy (GTDB): domain Bacteria; phylum Acidobacteriota; class Aminicenantia; order UBA2199; family UBA2199; genus JAOZTV01. Next base: position 2,840 of record CAYOTE010000146.1, on the reverse strand, counting down.
AGATTTTAAATTACTGCCAAATAGAACTGTTTTTGAAAATATCGCAATTCCCCTATTGGTACGAGGAGAGAGAAAGAGTATAATAGAAAAAATGACAAATAATGCTCTTACTCTGGTTGGACTATCTCATAGAAAATATTATTTTCCCAACCATATTTCAGGAGGAGAACAACAAAGAGTTGCTATTGCAAGGGCTATAGCGGGAAATCCAAAAATAATAATTGCCGATGAGCCTACAGGTAATCTCGACACGGAACTATCTTTAGAAATATTGCAAATATTTGAAAAAATCAATCAAAACGGTATAACTCTTCTAATTGCAACTCACGATAATAATTTAATAAAGAATTTTTCAAAGAGAATGATTAAGCTTGAAAACAATACTATTGTATCCGGCTCAATTTCCAATGAGCAAGAAATTGAGTACGTAGGAGAATTATTATTTTGAAACTCATAAAAGATTCTTTCTCAAATGCCATAAAAAATATTTTCAGAAATAAGCTCGTAAACTTTTTATGTCTTGGCATTATAGCTTTTACCCTACTTATATTCGGTATTTTCAATTATATATCATATAGTCTTGATTCATTTACACAAAATTTCACAAAAAATGTAGTTGCAATATTCTACCTGACTGAGTTAGATTATAAATCTGAAAACCATAGACGAGATATTTTAAACAGAAGAGAAGATTTAATTAATAAACTAAAGGATAATTCCCTTGTAAAAGAGGTTAAATTTACCGATAAGGATCAGGCTGAGAAAATGTTTTTAGAAGAATTCCCAGAGTTCAAGTCCTCCTTTAAGGAATTTAAACAGCAATCTCCCCTACCTGCATCAATAGAAGTTGTATTTAAAGAGAGAAAAGAATTAGACAAGAAAATCGAAACACTGATTGATGAAACGGGGGAAATGGATATTGTTGAAAGTAAACAGGTAAATCTTGATTGGGCAAAAAAATATTAAATATAAAAACAGTCGTTTCTATTGTCGGTCTCTTTCTAAGTACAATACTTATTTTTGTCTCATTTTTTATCATTTATAATATAATCAGGCTAAATATACTGTACAGAAAAGATGAGATTAACATTTACAGACTTGTCGGAGCAACGTCTGTTTATATAAAAACGCCGTTCATTATAGAGGGCGGTATTTTAGGCTTTTTCGGTAGTCTGCTTGCCAATTCTCTATTGTTTATACTACTTAAATTATTTTCGCATTTTACAAGTTCAATAGAGGAAATTTTCAAGGGGATACTTAATTTCAACCATATACCTGTAAATATCTTTGTGTCGATTATTCTCTTGGGAACATCAATTGGATTAATTTCTTCTTTTCTATCTCTTAGAAGTTTTGTCACTCACAATAAGTCAAAGTAAATCATAAATGAAATTAATAATAAATCCAAAAGGTGGTTTTTCAGGAGATATGTTTATTTCAGGACTAATTTCCTTAGGTGCAGATTATGATAAATTAAAAGAGATATTGATATATTCCGGTAATTTAATTGGTGATATTGACATTGATAAGATAATAACAAAAGACGGTTCAACACGTATTATATTGGATTTGAAACCATCTAAAGACTATATAAAGGGGCAAGAGGCAAGTACTCTTCTCGAAGAGATATACGAACATTTTAATATAGAAGAAAAATACAGAAATTTTGGCAGAACAATATTAAATACACTCACGGAGGCTGAAAAAAAGGCTCATTCCGAAAATGTTTTCCATAGCGATCACTATCATTTCCATCCTATCGGCAAGATACATTCCAATGTAAAATTTGAAGGTAAAAATTGTTATGCGATTGAACTCTTTGATAAATTCTCTCTCGGACTAAAAGAGATTGAAAAATTTTCTCATCTATTTATTATTACATACCTCGACAAGTCCATAGGATATTCACTAAATGTAACCCCACCATGGGAAGATAGAGATATAAAGGTAGGTGTCTTTTCGTCAAGAAGCCCAAACAGGCCAAACCCCATTGGACTCAATATGGTGGAATTATACAAAAAAGAAAAAAACATTCTCTATACACAACCGTTCGATATATATGACAAAACACCCGTAATTGACATAAAACCCGTAATAAAAAGCATTGATAAAAACGAAGAGGCTAACGAGGGTTGGATTACCTCCGACAAACATCTTGATTTCCATAAAAAAGGGATACCACATAAACATGACAATGAAGATTCGTACCTTCACGAAGCACAGGATATAATAATAGATATATCAGGGGCAGTAATGGGTATGCAATTATTAAACATTGATACCAATGCCATTTTAACGGAAAGTCTCAGCGTAGGTAATGGAGAAATTATTTTTTCTCACGGCAAATTATCAGTTCCTGCTCCGGCAACAAGAAATATTTTAAATAAGTATAAGATACCGTTTACAATGGGACCAATTGATAAAGAATTATGTACGCCAACAGGTGCAGCAATTCTTGCCTCATTAAATCATAAATTAGACAACAACATCTTAAATGCAAATAAAGCAAAAATCCAAGGAACATCAAGAGGCACAAATAATTATAAAATTCCACCTCTAAAGATGTATCTTATTTAAAATATAACGTTACCAATTATATTCATAGACATTTTCGTTAAAATAAATTTCCCTCTTCATGGTTTGATATGAAGACGAGTGAAATTAGTGCAGTTAAAATGGGATTATTGGACATTGCAGTAGGTTTTGATGAAAATTTCAGATTTTTGATTGCATTTTATTTTTTTTATTTTTTTTTTTTATTTTTTGTATTAAACTACTTATTTTTTTTTTATAATAGAAAATAATACCTAAGAAGAACAATTTTTTTATATGAAACGTAA
>CAYOTE010000145.1:0-6391 GCA_964406785.1 uncultured Clostridia bacterium | reverse complement strand
ATGCAGGGATTAAGGAAACTGTTGCTCAATTCCCACATCACATATTCCATTGATGAGGGTAATTGAAATATCTGGACAAATCACGTCCACCCTATTAGATTTCAAAAGAGCCTTATTATCTATACGTATATGACCTGTAAACAACTGTATATTTATTTTTTCACTACTTTTACTGATTTTATATTTGGATTTTATAATACTTTCTATTTTTAAGCCTTCAATCACCTCTGTTTTATCTATCTTATTAGAATGATTATCCTGTTGACTATAATACTTTATAACAGGAACAAATCTTAAATTTTCTTTTTGGATTTTCTCCAGAGTTAATACTGTTGATAAAAAATCTGAGTAATATATGAAGAAAAATATAATAAAAAACATAATAAATATTGCTGAAAAAACAAATCTTAAATAATACCTGTGTCCAACCGGAGATTTATACTCAATTGTATTCCATATTTTATCAAAATAATTACCCTTGGGTACAAGTTCTTCTTTAGAGTTTTTTAAGCCTTCAATTTTCTTTTCAAAATCTTTTTCTTCACTCATATTAATATATCAAGACTAAAACTCAAATCCTATCCAAAATTTTAAACCATAATACTTTTTCTCTTTAAAATTTGTCTTATATACCCAGTCAAAATGTAAAGGATATCCGAATAAACTCACAGATAAGCCAAACCCATAAGATGCAAGCCCGTCTTTTAATTTCAATCCACCTTCAGGTTCAAAAAAATTATAACTTTGATTTTTAAACCAAGCACCACCAATGTCAAAGAAAAAAACTCCCTTTACAGGTCCTATAAGTCCAAGAGGTGTCGCAGCAATATGTATTATTGGGAACCTGAACTCTAAATCCAAGAAGAGCATTCTCGTTCCCACAATACTGTTAAAATAAGATGAACGTATCGTATTACCACCACCTGTCCAAGATAATAGAGGCATCTTACCGCCTGAATAAAAAGCGTTTGCTCTGAATGCAATAGTTGTATTTGCTCCTAATCTTAAATATTTTCTATAATCAAACCGAGCAGTATAGGCATCAATAAAACTATCACTAATTTTTATATATTTTGAAAATGAAATTTTATAAGTTTTTCCACGATTAGGGCTATTATGCGAAAAATATATTGAATCATTTACAAGAGAAACCGTTATAGGAACAGCATAACCTGTAAAATATTGTCCATACGGCAATTTAACTCCGTATAACATTAAATCGGAGTTTTCCTCTTGCCTGTATGCCGAAAAATCTAATTCCAACCTGTTAGCTCTGTTAAAAGGTAAATATATACCGCTTCTAATACCATATTGTTTTCTTATCGTAATATGATTCGAATAATTATAGGATGTATAATAAGGGATACTAAAAGAGAATGCGGACAAATAATAATGAAGTCTATTTTGCAAATTCAAATACGTAAGAGAAAAAGTTTTATAGCCATAATAACTACCAAGCTTTAATGTAAGGCGTTGTTCCCCAAGAATATCAGTACCGGTAACGCTTGTATATCCATAATAATCTCCCTGCGTAGTCAGTCCAAAAAAAACAGTAGGCGTACCTGTTATTGAGATACTTTTTAAAGGTTTGTATTCTCCTATTTCTCTTATAATATTTTTATGTTTTTTCTTTTTAACTACATGCAAATTACTGCCTTTAAATGCAATATCACCGACAACATCAGTTAATTCTAAAAATTTATCAACATTAATTCGATATAAAGAAAAAACGCCCTTATAAAATGATGTAAACGCAATATTATTGGTTTTACCCGGAATTTCAATCGGGAAAAAATTACCGGTTTTCACATTTGTATATCTATATTTTTTTTTATTATCCGTGTTGATTGAATAGATATTATAAGCTTCTAATTCATTTGAACTATAATATATTTTTGACGATATCTTTGAAAAGCTTGGAGTGATATTATCAGAATCATTGGACGTTAAGACAAAGTACTTATCTAATGTATTGATTGGTGCAAGATATAGATTATACGAACTGCCAGGTGTTTTTGCAGAATAAACTATTTTTTTACCATCTGGAGATATATTCAATGATTTTATATAGAGATTTTCATAGGTTAATCTCTCTATTTTCCCACTTTTGAAATTATATGAGAATATTGAACTGTTAAAATTATTGATTCCGGTAAAGTATAATTTCGAATTAAAAGGATGAAAATCTGGCGATGAAGGGGATTGGATATTCTTAAGCTTTATCATCTGCTCTATCTTTGTTGAAAGTATATTGATTATTACCAAGTAATTTTCAAATTCCTTTCTGGCAAAAAATGCAATTCTTTCATTATTATAGTCCCATGTAAAAGATATCCCATCAGTGGGGTTAAATTTCAATCCTATACCATCATATTTTGTTGTGAAATCGGGAGTTATACGCTTAATTATATTTCCAGTTTTCATAGATATAAGGATTATTTCAAGTATTCTTTTTTTACTATTTACGGTTAAAACAGCCATTATTTCACCAGATGGAGATATGCTATGTCCAAAGGCATATACATATGGAAAATCAGGACCTATATTGCAACTGTATTCATCGGGTGTCTCTCGATGTACAAAATTTGCAAAGCGTTTTACAAGATACATTTTATAATCATAATTAAATTTTTTTCTTGTCGTATCAAACATCTTAAAAAACTTACCATCGGGATTAAGCTTTAAACGAAAAAAAGAACCTCCGCTAAAAAATTTAAGCACTTTTTTCACACCTTGCACTCCGTATTTTGTATCTATAAATTCATATAACATTCGTCCAAAATCATAGGGCGTTCTATTTGTATAATTTTTCATTGACAAGTCTTTTGACAATTCAGGAATCATACCATTGACTATATTGTCTATAACGGTTATTTCGTCAAAATCATCAAGTTTACTTGAAATAAACTCAGAAAAGCCTTCGGCTACCCAAAGAGGATATCTCCTTAGTGATATTTTCCTCCTTCCTGTTTTGCCATACCATATGAGATATTCAAAGATATGCCCTAACTCATGCGTAAGAGTTTGAGAAAATTCATCAAACGGTCTGTCTCCGTGTATTACAATTCTGTGACCTATCGGCTCGGCAAAGGCTTGAATACCCATTGGCATAAATCCAGGGAAAAGACGTGTTATCTCAAAATCAATATGAGTATTATAAAATATTATAGGGATTGATTTATTGGAATTTATATCCAAATACAGTGATAGCTTTTTATAAGCAGTCTCAGCTTTAACGGCAATTTTTTCAATTAGTTCTTTTTTATGTGTGTAGTAATGAATATCAAAATGTGAGGTTTTGGCAACTTTCCAGTTAAACTTTTTCTTTTGTACTTTATTTTTCCCATAAAAATAATTATACTGCGAGAATAAAGAAAAAGACAATAATATTATAATAATAAAATATAATATTTTTTTTTTCATTTAATAGTTCTCCTTAATTGATAGTCTTTTTTATCATTTAAGGTAAGGAGAAAACGACTCTCTTTATGACCTTTTCTTTTTATTTTTTTAACAAAATCGTTCATAGTCATATCAAATAATAATTTAAAATTAAACTCTTGTGAAGTTTCTTTTTCTTCTTTTATTTTTTTCAAAATATTAAATTTTTTAATGATTTTTTGTGATTTAATGTCAAATAATTTTATTTTTGTTTGAAGTTGCCATATTGTTGTTTTTACAAATTTTTTTTTTTTATCTCCGTATTTATCTGTTTCTTCCGACAAGATATGCCTTTCGTCTATTTTTAAATCCATATCAATCGCAACCAATAATGAATTTATATATTGTTGATTGATCTTATCTAAAAGTTTAACATCATTGTTATTATTCAATTTATTTTTCATGGTTCCTAATATATTCATATTTATAAATTCAACATCTTTGTTTACTATCTTTTGGAATTCGGTCAAAAAAAACATTCTAAATACATTTTTATAATCAATTTTAATTTTTTTATTATTTAACATTTTAAACTGATACTTTTGAAATACAATTTTATCGTATTTTTCCATATTAATTGCTTTTGTATTTGGAATAAAAATTTTTATTTTATCCATTGATGATAACAAATTAAATGATAAGATAGCTAATAGAGAAACTACAATAAAAATGTTATTTATTATTCTTTTCATTCTTTTCATTCTTTTTATCCTTTTTTGCTTTAATAAAATGATCATAATTGTTTTTTATATAATTATTTTTAGGTGCCAGCTCCATTGCTATTTTATATTCAGTCTTTGCTTTATCAAATTCACCTAATTGTTCATACCCAATAGCGAGATTATTATGAAGCTTTGCTGAATTTTTCATTTTTGGTTTTAATTTTTCCCATCTTATTAATGCCTCTGTCCAAAGATCATTTTTTGCAATTGTATTTGCAAAATCAAACTCATACTGTACGGTTTTAGCTGAACAATAAGCCAAAAACAATAAAAAAAAACTTAAGATTACCATACTTGTATATTTCAAGATAACCTCCTTTTAAGCAAATAGTATTCTATTACAGTTTTTTTTTTTTTTTAATAGAAACTAAAAATCTAAAATTTTAATCAAAACCTACTGCAATGTCCAATAAGCCCATTCTAACCGCATTAAGCTCAATCGTCTTCATTTCAAAATAGAGTAGCTATGTTTCATTCGTTTCATTCGTTTCATTTGCTTCAACCGCTTAACTTGTTATAACAGGCTTATTGGACATTTCGCTATAATTTTGATGAAAATTTCAGGGAAAACAATATCGAATACAATTAAAGAAGTGAAAAAAATAACCGATATAAACATTGAAGTTTTTTAACTTTGTTAAGACTTCACTTTAAAAGGAGGATGATATGAAGATATATGGCAGTGTTGATAATCTTAGTACTGACTTTATTAAAAAAAATCTTTCAAAAAAAAACAGTAAGCTGGATACCAAGAACAAATATAAGTTAGAAGATAGCGTAGAGCTTTCTTCAGAATTAACAAATATTAAAAAATTAGAAGATAATACACTTAAAACTGATTCTATTAGAAACGGAAAGGTAAACGGAATTAAACTGCAAATTGAAAAAGGTTCATACAAGATATCCAGTGAAAAGATTGCGGATAAGATTATTGAAGAACATATAATAAAATAATCTTATATAAATGGTGAAATATGTCAATAGGCGGTTTAAGAAAAGTCGGGAAAATAAGATTTCCTACAATAAGAAGAAGTACCGATGTATTGCAACCAGAAAGAGGAGATGTTGATTTCTCAGAAGCACTAAAAGATTTTGACAAGGATAGAGCAAGAGCGATTTCAGAGACAGAAGAGTCAAGTCAAAAACTCATCAAGGACAATGAGGAAAGTAGCAAACAAAAAAAACATAAAAAGCAAAAAGATAATGACGAAGAAAAACACGAGACAACTAACCATATAGACCTTCAAGCATAACCAATAAAGTATATAACCAATAAATCATAATTATTGTATAAATTCACATTTTTTTGTGTTTTCGTACTGATTCTTAGTCATCAATCAAAGACGGTCATATTGTATAAAAACTTTTGAAAGAAGAACTACCTTTTTGCCCAAAAGCCATATTTTACTTGCATATAAAAGGTTTCAATGTCTTGATAGAAAAGTTTTAGAAACGCCAGTTTAATTTGACTTTTTCTCTTTTTTGTAATAGAATTCAAACTGGTTAGGAGTGAAAGATGACAAGACGACTTATTAAACCCAGCTTGAACGATATCGAAAAATACACGAAGCGAGATAATAGAAAAAAAACGGTTCCTCAGTTCAGAACTAATGCTGAGAATTATTATTATAAGAAACAGATGGATGCCAAGACCCACATGGTTGTTGAGCTTATTGACGGTGAAGTAATAAAATGTTTTTTTGAATGGTATGACGAGAAGTGTATAAAGATTAAAAGTAAAGATGGTAGAAATCTTATTATTTTTAAACATTTCATAAAGTATTTTCACAAGGATCCGGAACTTAACTCTGACAATGAAGAATCTTCAAATGATGAGCTTACTATGCCTGACGAACTTCTATCTTAAAAAATTAATTGTTTTTGAATAAAAAAAGATCTGTACTTGCGATAACTTTAGGAGATATCGACGGTGTAGGACCTGAAATTATAAAAAAAAGTCTTGAAAATATTAATCTTGATTGCTCTGTTATTATAATTGGAGACAAAAATAAATTTTCTATTCCTCATATGAAAATTATTAGAAATATTAGCGATATTAATGAAAAAGGTATTTATTTTATCAATATTATATCAAAATCAAAATATCATAATTCATTCAAATTTGTGCAAACTGGAGTTAAACTTGCCTTAAAGAAAAAGATAGATGCACTTGTTACAGCTCCTATTTCAAAAGAAAAATGGAAGAAAACTAATATTAAATATAGAGG
>CAYOTE010000144.1:0-6411 GCA_964406785.1 uncultured Clostridia bacterium | reverse complement strand
AACGAGAATATTATTTTCACCCGTACATACATATATTTTACCCTTATTTGTCGATATTCCCGATGATGATTTTCCAATAATTGACCTAATTATCGTGCCTGATTCAATATCCAATAAATAATAATAACCGGAGTTTGTTGCTTTCCAAATTTGTCCGTCATAATAATCAATATCTCCTTTTCCTGATACTGTTGTATTGATTATTTTAATTAATTTAGCTGATTCATTAGAAGCATTGGGATCAAGTGGATTATTAAATGATATATCCTTACAGCTATTAAAAATTGTAATAAAAACAAAGCTTAATACTATTATGTTTAATTTCACCTTTTATTTCCCCTCTATTTTTTGAAAATTTCACATCAACGAGATGCAATAAAAATGAGATTCCCATACCAATAAGAAATAAATTACGAGACTTAAATTTATTTTCAGCTTTTTCTCTTAAATTAATAATTTCGTCAACATTTTTTGACAATAGATACATCTCATAATATTTATTTCCACGAGTATTATTAATAATGGAACCTGAAATCCCTATAATAAATGAGCTTAATAATACACTCCCTTTTAATATTTTTTTTTCTTTTAATTGGAATAATCCAGGTATGTATTTAATAATTGAGTTCTCTTCTTTTAAATAATTGTCTGACGGAAATACAAAATTTAAGCAATAAAGGAATAAAATAATGCTTAAATAAAGCTTTCTCATACCTTTTTTTTTGATTTTTGCAATACGGCAAAAAATTTATTTATTATGTCTTCTTTTGTCTGAATTTTTTTCATTCCTATGTTATGAATACTACTCTTTTCTATTAATTTGATTCTGTCTGCTATATAATCAAAATTCTGTTCAGGCTCATTTTTTTTGTCATCTGTAAACATTTCTTTTAGTAAATCGAGTTGTCTGTCCATTTCATTGTTTGCTACTTTTTTATTTATTGTTTTTGTGGGTACAGATACAGAAGGTTTTGCGAGCGTTTTTAAACCAAGACTTCTTCTTAATTCTGTTTCCATATTATCCTTTTTCTGTTTTTTATCAGTTTTTTGATAGGCCTTCATTAGCATATAAGGGATTCCTTCCTCTGCAAACTGTGCAATTGTTTCATGCTCGGTTATCCAACCAAGATTAGTAATTGAGATATTGGATGATACCGAATTGTATATTCTGTCAATAAATGGGTTGATAATGTTTTTTGCAGATTCTTGAACATCATTAAATTGGTTTACCACAAAGTAAACTTTATAATTATTAAGATATTTTTGAATAATTTGGATTATTGCCCTATTTTGATACTTGTGTTCTAAATTTTGAATAATATCATCATAATTTTTACTTTCGTCATAACAGCCTTCAAAATCTGAAATTATGTTTTCTAATATCTTAACTTCTCTCTTATAGAGAGTTTCTTTACTAAATTTGCCATAAGTATTAAGATTTAAAAGTAGATTGAAAATTCTTAAAAGAGCCGCTTTTACCATTTCTGCCGCTGATAATGTTGCAGCCTTTACTTTAGGTGTGAACACCAATATACCAGTATTCCCAGTTGGCACAAAATCAAGTATATCATCGTCAAACCCGGCTTTATGGTCAATTATTAAATAATCCGCATCTATTTTATTAAGTTCTCTAATCAATTTTAATTTATTATTCTTGCTGAAATTTACTACATCATGTATAAAATTTCTCGGAGAAGCTATTATGGATAAATTGGAGAATAAACTCTCAGGGTCAATGTTTTTGTTCAATGGAGTTAGGCATAAGTCAAGAGGAACTTTCTTTTTAAAAAAATGATAGAGGTCATTTTTAAACGGTTGGTCAATAAAATGTCGAATACTTGAAGTGCCTGTATCTAAATCCAATAAAACAACTTTGTGTCGTTTGGCAAGAGCGAGCGAGAGGTTAAGAGCAAACGTTGTTTTACCGACACCACCCTTTCCTGAACTTATTGGTAGAATTTTCATTGATAACTATACTATTTTGAAGGTTTTTTGTCCAATATTTTATTCCACTCGATTATCCTGTCTGATATTTTGTCTAATAAAGGTTTTGTTTTACCATCGATACTGATAGATATTATTTTATCGTTTTCCTCAATTAAATCCACTACATTTTTATCTTCATTAGAAAGGATTTTACCAAAAACAGTATGATGATCGTCTAACCACGGCGTGTCCAAATGAGTTATAAAAAATTGACTTCCGTTTGTTCCCGGACCCGCATTTGCCATTGATAAGACACCCGCACTCTCATGTCTTAATGTTGTATGAAATTCATCTTCGAAATTATATCCGGGACTACCGGTTCCTGTCCCGTCCGGGCATCCGCCCTGAATCATAAAATCAGGAATAACTCTGTGAAAAGTTAATCCGTCATAATATCCTCTTTGAGATAAATTTACAAAATTCCCACAAGTTACAGGTGTTTTTTCCCAAAAAAGTTTAACCTTAATTATACCTTTGTCGGTATTAATAACCGCAATAATATTATTTGTGTTTTCCATAGTTAAGAATATCATAAAAAAAATATAAATTCAATTTAAGCCGGCATTTTTCCTCAAAATATACTGTAATTTTTTGCACACCCCCTTTAATTGTATTAATGTCAATCACCTTTATTGTAAAAAATAGAAGTTAACGTCCGTGTTACTATTGACAGAAACATAAAAAAAAGTTAATATGTTACTTCGTTGCCATGTATGGCAATAATTATTACAAAAGGAGACAATAAAATGTGCAAAAAAAAATTAATTACAGAGGCTAATGAGAAAGGATATTTCGGAGAATACGGTGGAAGTTTTTTACCGCCCCAACTTCAAGAAGTAATGGATTCAATCTATAGTTCTTATTTACAAATAAGGGATAACGAAGAATTTAGAAAAGAATTAAATGATTTACTAACAAACTACGTAGGACGACCGTCTCCGGTTTATTACGCAAAGAAATTATCAGGAAATGGGGGTAAAATATACCTTAAAAGAGAAGATTTAAATCACACCGGTGCTCATAAAATCAATCATTGTCTTGGCGAGGCTTTATTGGCAAAAAAAATGGGAAAGAAAAAATTAATTGCCGAGACAGGTGCAGGTCAACATGGTGTTGCTCTTGCAACAGCCGCTACTATTACAGGATTAGAATGTGACATATATATGGGAACAGTAGATATAAAAAAAGAAAAGCCTAATGTAATAAGGATGGAAATACTCGGAGCAAGAGTAATTCCTGTTAAAAGAGGTACAAATACTTTAAAAGATGCTGTTGATGCGGCTTTTGATGCGTATTTAAAAGATACAGACTCTCAATTTTACGCCATAGGTTCAGTTGTAGGACCTCATCCTTTCCCAATGATGGTTAAAGATTTTCAAGCGATTGTCGGTAAAGAAGCCCAAAAACAATTTAAAGAATTAACTGGTAAAGCACCCGACAAAGTTATTGCGTGCGTTGGAGGCGGTTCAAATGCAATAGGGCTATTTCACGGTTTCTTAGAAAATAGTTCAGTTGAGCTTTATGGAATTGAACCATCAGGAAAAAGTTTTAAGGAAGGAGAACATGCTGCGACATTAACTAAGGGTACGCCAGGTATAATTCATGGTTTTAAATCATATCTACTTCAGGACAAAAACGGAAAGCCACTACCCGTATATTCAGTTGCAAGCGGATTAGATTATCCTGGTGTTGGTCCAATACACTCTTACTTAAAAGACGTAGGGAGAGTAAAATATGAAACAATTTCAGATTCTGAAGCAATAGATGCTTTTTATGAATTATCACGAAAAGAAGGGATTATTCCAGCTATTGAATCAGCTCATGCTGTTGCATATGCCATTAAATTATCAAAACAAATGTCTCCCGAGTCTACTATTCTTGTCAATCTATCGGGACGAGGAGATAAAGATATTGATTTTGTAACTGAGAATTATGGTTCAAAATATATTATAAACTAACAAACAATAAAAAAGGAAAGTTGTTTCATTCCCATATCAAGTCGGAAATCGGATATTGGATTTTTTTGGTTTTTTTATGTTCATTATCCGATTTTTTGATAGTTACAGAATACTCCGTTCTTCTTTAGTTGTCTTTATCTGAACTCGTAATCAAAACATCTACTGCAATGTCCGATAAGTCCATTCTAAATGCATTAAGCTCAATCGTCTTCATTTCAACATAGTGTAACTATATTTCATTTGTCTCAATCGCTTAACTTGTTATAATAGATTTCTTGGGCATTTCGCTACAATTTTGATGAAAATTTCAGGTATTCTAAAAATGTCAGACCTAAGAAAAGCAGGAGTGTTTCATTCAAATTTAAAACATCGAATAAACAAAGCCCTAAGGTGGTGATGATATATATACTGACTCTTATAAATAGTCTTATCCTGCCAAGATTTGAATAAAATTTATTTTCTTTAGTCAGAGCATTTTCCAACTCGTCCAAAGTTTTATCTTTTTTGTTATTCGTTTTCTTTTTTTTCAATTTTCTTCTTTCTTGCAACCCAACCGTTGATATTTCTTTGTTTTTCTCTTGCAACCCCAAGTGAGTCTTGTGGCACATCCGATGTTATGGTTGAACCTGCTGCAACATAGGCATTTTTGCCTATTTTAACAGGTGCTATTAATTCTGTTCCTGAGCCTATAAACACATTATCTTCAATAATGGTTTTGTTCTTATTGACACCGTCATAATTACAGGTTATTGTGCCTGCCCCTATATTTACCTTTTTCCCAATATCGGAATCACCTATATATGATAGATGCATAGCCTTGGAACCTTCCCTGAAAATGCTTTTTTTCATCTCGACAAAGTTGCCTATATTTGCATTTTTCTTAACAAGAGTATTCATCCTGAGATGTGCATAGGGACCTATCTTATTATTACCTTCGAGATTCGAATCTCGAATAATTGAGCCGGGCAGAACTACCGTATTGTCGCCTATATTACTGTTTTCTATAAACACATTCGGATATATTATTACATTTTTTCCAATACTTGTTGAAGCTTTGATAACCGCACCTGAGCCGATTACCATATTCTTCCCAAGTTTTACACTACCCTCAATATAAAAATTATTAAAGTCTTCAATTAATATATTTTTCATGGCAAATAATTCTATTTGCAATTTTTTAATTGCCGTTTCGATGTTTATTATATCTTTTGATTTGGTTAGTATCTCGATTGATTCTTCTTCTAAATGTAAAGATCGAAATTTCTCTATCCAAAAGTCTAAATACTCGCCCCTAAATTTTATATTTTTATTCTGTAGATTATCCTTGTAAAATAAAGCAATCATGAAATAATGGCTTGAAAATCTTCATTATCCTTTAAAGATTCGAAGTCTGATTCATTATATGCGTATATTTTTAAGGTTTCATCCTTATCAAAACTCTTTTTTAAATAACCAAGGGTAGCTTCTATATTATCTCTTTTCATATTTAGAAGAGCTAAAAGGTAATAAAAGAACGGAGAAGAAAATTCTTTTTCACTTAATATATTCAAATATAACTCAGCCTTGTCCAACTTACCGTCATTTAGCATCAAGAGAGCTTCATTCAATATATCTTCATTTGTCTTAGGTTCGTTCTTTTTATGACTTAGCTTAAATTCAATAAATTCCTTATAAACCTTGGAACGCATTTGCACTTGCATTATATTTGTATAGGGCGAGTCTTTATATGTTCTTATGATTTTTTCAAAAGACTTTTTTGCGTCCTGTAATTTCTCACTTTTAAAAAGCTTTATTGACTTGGTAAAGTCTTCTCTTATTTTTTTTAAATCCTTTTCTTCCGTTGATATCATTATTAATCCTCCGACTTATCGGTTTATTTTGTTCTTTTCTCTAACTTCTGCTCTAAGTCTTGCTCCCAATAAAAAAAAACTCCCGCCTTGATACAAGAGGGAGCTTTTTTTATATAATATAATAAAAATTTTAATCTTTAGGGTATTTTTCGGGTATAAGGGCAACCTTAGCAATACCTGCACCCTTAGCTATGTCAATGACAGACATTACCTCTTTAAATGCAATTGATTTATCTCCCTGCACAAATACAACGCTCTCGTCGTCGGATCTGCTCTCAAATATACGACTCAATTCACTTTCCAACATTTGTTTTGAGACTATCTGCTTATTAATCATAATATCACCGTTCTTTTGAACTGTCAGCACAATTGCAGTGCTTGGTGGTTTAGGCTTATCTGTTTGTGGAGTCGAGGTTTCTGGTAGTTTTATATCAATACCCTGCTGTGAAACCGGCATAATAACCATAAATATAATCAACAAAACCAATAGTATATCACAAAGTGGTACAACATTAGGTTCTGAATTAGCCTTACTAATCTTTCCGATACTACCGCCCATAAAATCCTCCTGTTAGAATCTTTAATTTATCAAATAAATATGTATTTGTCAAGGAAAG
>CAYOTE010000143.1:0-6452 GCA_964406785.1 uncultured Clostridia bacterium | reverse complement strand
TATTTTCTAATATATATATATTGTAACGTGCAACCTTATTGCCGGCATTGTACGGATTTGCAATCCATGTTAAGCAGTTGATATATTCTGTTTCCAATACGGAATTATTTATTTCTTTTGAAACTGTAAGGGTGTTAGGTGGCAATATTGATGATAATTTTGATATTGTTGCTCCTAAATCAATTCTTGGTTTTGTTACCGAGTTATTATAACAAGATGCTCTTTGAGCAATTTGTACACCATCATCTTTGAACTTTTTTAACAATTCCTTTACTGTAAAATTAGGGTTGAATTGTTTTAAAATTGCCCATGCACCTGCAACATGCGGAGCAGCCATTGATGTACCAACCCATGTTTCATAACTTGAATTGTCTTTTGCAATTGCTGATTTTATTAATGAACCGGGGGCAAGAAGATCTAACATTTTATTACTCCAATTACCAAAGAAGCATTCCTGATCATTCTTTGAGGTTGCATCAACCGAAATGGCAGATGAAATACAGGCAGGACTTGATAATGCTCTACAATACATATCGTTACCTGATGCGACTATAGTCGCTATACCTACCGCTCTTAAATTATCTATGGCTGGTTTTAATACATCATCATCACAAACAGAAGAATAGGACTTATCTCCACCAAGACTCATATTAACAGATGCTATTTTATAGGAGTTTCTTAATGAGTAAACGTATTCCAATCCCTTTAAAATATCTGAATCCCAAGCTCTGATGTCATTAATTTCAGGAAAATATGAAAAAACCTGAACAGCAATTATGTTGGCATCTTTGGCAATACCAAATAGAGAACTGTGATTATTGCCTGCTGCTATCCCTGAAACATGGGTGCCATGGTCATATCCGAATATATCCGAATGTTGATAATAATGTGTAGCAGAGCCAACTCCTGTCATTTCTTTTTTATTATTAGGACAGTTTTTATTATCTGAATAACATTTTTCTATAATACGTTTACCTGTAAACATCTCGTGAGTAGTTCTGATACCGGTATCCATTATTGCGATATACCAGCCCTTTCCGGTTAATCCCAAATTCCATGCAGTGTCGGCACCTATGATACTGGTACTGTCATTTAGAAGAGGAGATGAAAGAGAGTTATCTTTTTTCAAAGTTTTTTTAATGAAATTAGGTAACGGGTTTTTCTTGTTTAAATAAATGCGTTTAACAGAATCTATTGTGCGAAACTTTTTTAGAGTATTTTTGTTAATTGACATAACGATATACGGTATGGTTTTATAAATATGATTTGTTGTATAGGTATTACCGCCTAATGAGTGGAGTACAGTAAATGCTACATTTTTTATAGCAGAGGATAAACTTTTATCAGCTGTTTTTGCATTTTCCTTTTTATATGAGGCATAAGTTATACCACTTTTAAAACGTTGGCTTGCATTAGTTAGTTTTCTAATATCAGGGACGTTAAATTTTATGATTACATTAATAGTCTCATTGTAACTGGTGTTTGAGGCGATTTTTTGTATATCAGATTCTTTGTTATTTCCAAATAGGATAACACTTTTTACTATGAAAAATAAAACAAACAATCTCAATATTATCTTCATATTCAACATCCTTATGACTATGCTATAATAATTCAAACTAAACTATTTAACATACCAATCGAGCATTTTATTTATTAAAAAAAAAAAAGTCAAATAAAAATCAGAAAAAAATCATTTTCCTAAAATTTTCATCAAAATTGTAGCGAAATGTTCAAAAAGTCTATTATAACAAGTTAAGCGATTGAGACAAATGAAACATAGTTGCACTATTTTGAATGAAGACGATTGAGCTTAACGCAGTTAGAATAGGTTTATTGGGCATCGCAGTAGGTTTTGATGAAAATTTTAGGTTAAATTTGTATTTTTTTTTGCAATATGTTAGATAAGTACTATGAAAGATAGTAAAAATGATAAAACGAAAGTTATAAACGTAAAGGACAAAGCATCTGATAAGACAAGTATGTTTTTCGAAGTTGGAGACAAGGAAAAAAAAATTGACTCCGGTTTCTACAAAGATTCAACCTCTTTTGAAAAAACCATACATGAAACTGATTTTGATTTAAAGAAATTATTTCCTGACAGAACAAAATCAGGACATGTAAAAATAAATAGAAATTTTTTAAAAGATGCAGAACCTTTTAGTCTTGAGAGGCTTAAGCAGGATACAAAAAATATTTCCAAGGGTATCTTTACCGGTTTTAATAATATTGATATTTTAGGTTCTATAACTTCATACGAGCCTATGGTTTTTTATGGACTTCCAAGAAAAGAAATTGTTTTAATTTTGTTAAACATATTAGTTAATATGGTAGAGAATTACCCTAAATGTCATTTTTTATACTATACATATAGTGAATTTCGTGTTGATATGGAATTCAAATTGATAAATATTCTAAGTGAGAAGGCCTTCGAAAAAAAGCATAATATGAATGGGAATTTAAAACAGTGGATTGAAGAAATTGGCTCAATAGAATTGGAGCCACTAATAGAGGAGGTTAAAAATAATAAAAAATATTCAGGCTTAAAAAAATATATTTCTTTTGCCGATAGAATACATATAATTGACAGTAATTATAATTTTGATGATTTAAGGGATTCTATAAAGTCTTTTTCAAAGGTGTTTGATTTAGGTGCCGTAATAATTGATAATGCTGAGGAAATTAATATTAATAACAATTCTTATAATACTGAATTGCCGAGGATTAAATATATATCGAATATGATAAGAAGGCTCTCTCTTGAGCTTAATTATCCCTTTTTTTATGGATACAGTTCTATTGACGGAATTAAAAAAGAAAGTTTGTCTAATATTAATTTTATTAATTATTCAACAAGAGTAATGAAGGTTCGAAAAGAATATCCGAACCTCTCGCTTATTGATAATAATTCAGGTAAGGAATTTATTTTAAATATTGACTATGATTTATTAAGAATGAGTGAGACTTAATTTAAACTTGAAATTTAATCTGAACATGTAATTTATTTGTTCAGATTTTCAATCATATTCCCGTAGTATATTGTTGATTTATTTTCAAAGTTTAATATTGAATTGAATATAACGTCTATATCTCCTTTTTTTAAGCTTTCAATTGTTTTTATTATATCTTTTATTTCGGAAGAGTCTCTATTGTATATTTCTTGATTTACTAAGAATTGCATTCTTGTTGTATTACTCTCAAGTCCGAGAATAACGGATGATTTGATATGATCCTTTGACCTTTCGAGCTCTTCTTGTGTTACTCCGTATCTTTTTAATGATTGAAGTTCCTCGTTAACAGCTTTTAAATAATTGTTTAGATTGTTAGGTTCAATTATTGAATATATCATAAAAATACCATTATCAATAAACGAATCGGGATAAGAACTTATTGTATATGCCAATCCTTTTTCTTCTCTTATTCTTTGGAATAATCTGGAACTCATACCGGAGCCGAGAATATCGTTTGCAATCATATAACTATACCTATGAGATGAGTTTGAAGGTAATCCTTGAAAGGCTATGATTGTATATAGCTGTTTTAGCTCTCTTTTGTGAATTATTGAGTCAAAATGAATATCTGTTTGAATAAATTTCATATCCATTGGTTTCGTATAGGGATAATCTTCAAATTGTTCGTCAACCAATTGCAGTATTGTATCGTGTTTAATGTTCCCCGATACTGAGAGTATTATATTTTGAGGCTTATACATATCTCTATAATAATTATAAACCATATTTCTGTTAAGTTTATTGACTGAGCTTTCTGTCCCGCCTATGGGAAATCCAAGAGGATTATTCTTGAATAAATTTTCATAAAATAATTCAAATGAATGTGAGTCTGGACTATCTACCGACTCTTTTATCTCTTGAAGAATTACGTTTTTTTCCTTTATAAATTCATCTTTCGGAAATTTAGACTTAAATACCATATCTGAAAGAAGAGCAAAGGTTTCATTAAACTTTTCATCAATAGCTCTTATGTAAAATTGTGTAGTTTCCTTGCTCGTGTATGCATTTAAAGAGCCTCCGAGTCTATCACTTAGCTCTGCTATTTGTCGTAAATTATAGTCTTTACTGCCCTTAAATAACATATGTTCAATGAAGTGAAATATACCGCAATTTGAATTTGTTTCACTCCTTGAGCCGTTTTTTAGAGTATAGCTCATAGCAAACGAGGGCAGTTGCGGATTGTAATAACTTAGTATTATAAGCCCCGATTTATGAATTGTTTTTTTTAACATTTTTTCTCCATGTTTATAATTGTTTTAGTTGTCATTTCTTGTAAATACCGATAGAATTTCAATATGGGATGTTTGAGGAAAAAGGTCAATTAATGAAATTTTCTCTATTGAATAACCGTTATTTAATAAAATTTTTGCATCTCTTGCAAAACTTGCAGATGAACAGGATATATATATTAGTCTATTATACTTTAACCTGATAATATTGTTAATTACGTGTTTTGATAAGCCTGAACGTGGGGGGTCGGAAATTATAATATCTGCCTTAACAAATTTGAATTTATCCACATTCTCATTTATAAATGAAGCCTTAGGGAATGATTGTTTTGCCATTTTTACTGATACGGGGTATGACTCTACACCAATTACCTTTTTTGCATATTTTAATAATAGGGGAATAAAAAAACCTACACCGGAGTAGAGGTCAATAATTACCTTGGATTTGTAAATATTTTCTTTTACAAAATTTAACATATTTTCATGTTGAAATCTGTTAACCTGAAAAAAAGTCGATGGTTTTACCCTGTATGCGAACTCATTTGTTTTTATTATCACATATTCATCATCCTTACCCTTCCATGAGTATTCAAGGTTGGAAAATTTATTAAGTTTCTCTATTTGAGCTTTTTGGGGAGGATGAGATAGATGAGAAAATATTTTTTTTTCATCTTTATTTCTATTTAGCAAAATATCCTGTTGAAAGAAGAACGGTGGTGTTGTTTGTGAGTTCCATTTTGTTAAATAATCATTCATTTCATCTGAAAACAAAAGACAATTATTTATGGGTATTATATTATGAGTTCCCTTTTTTATAAATCCTATTTTGCCCGAGTTTTCTGCCTTTAATCTGCCTCTGATACGGTATTTATATGGAGGTGAATCAAAAAAATTATCAATATCTATACTCATACCGCCTATTCTTTGCATATCGTCTTTAAATATATTAGTCTTTATTGTTTTTTGGTGCTCGTAATCAATATGTTGAAAAATACAACCTCCGCATTCTCCGTACAGAGGACATTTCGGTTCTTTTCTGAATTGAGACGGGGATAATATATTTAATGTTTTTCCCCAATAAATTCCCTTTGCCTTATCTTTAATTTCATACTCAATCTCTTCTTTGGGTAGGACGTAACTTAAAAATATAAGCTTGTCTTTTTCTCGAACTATTCCCCAACCGCCGTTAATTATTTTTTCGACTACTCCTATCATATTATTGGGACCTATCAGTTAAATACGAGGCAAACAATGTATTAATTTTATTGTTGCTTTTAATAATTTTAATACTAATCAATTTTTTTTAACTCTTCTTTGAGAAGGGGGATGACTTCAAAGAGGTCTCCTACAATGCCATAATCAGTCTTTTTAAATAGCGGAGCATCAATATCTTTATTGACGGCAACTATTATCTTTGAGGTTTTCATACCGACGAAATGTTGAATGGCACCGGAAATCCCAAAAGCCATATATAGTTTTGGATTTACAACTTTTCCCGTTTGTCCGACTTGCATATTCGACGTTGCGTACTCTGCGTCAACTGCGGCTCTTGAAGCTCCTACACCTGCCTTTATTATTGATGCCAAGTCAAATAGAATATCAAAATTTTCCTTTGAACCTAAACCACGACCGCCGGAAACAATTATATCTGCGTCTCCGATATCAATATGTCCCGACTCGTTTTTTAGAATATCTACTATTCTTGTCAACTCTTTTGTAGCTTTTAAGTTATACTCTTCAATAGGTGAGGGTGAATTGTCCTTGCTTTTTTCTACAGGGAATGTGTTTGAACGAACTGTATATAAATTATACTTATCATTTAAGCTATACTGTTGAAGAAGTTTTCCCGCATAAACCGGTTTTACAGCCGTGCCGCTTTTTAAGTCAATTTCAATACAGTCATTGACAAGTGTAGCTTCTGATTTTGCCGCAATTCTTGGAAATAAATCTCTTGTCAGGGCAGTGTAGCCTCCCAATAAATTATTGAGTGATTTTTCTTTTATGAGGTCTTTTATCGTGTTTGCATAGATGTCAGGTTGATACTTATCTAAATCTGTCTTTATATTTATGATACCCTTGAGTCCTGATAATTCAGAGGTAAAGTTTTCAATATTATTTGTAAAGGTTATCGCATACACATCCTCACCGGATTTTTTTGCAATTCCTAAGACCTCTTTGTTTATCTTTTTAAAATTTCCGTCTATAATTTCTA
>CAYOTE010000142.1:4251-6530 GCA_964406785.1 uncultured Clostridia bacterium | reverse complement strand
CACCTCTGCCACCTCACACGTCGATATGTAAGTATTGTCATACAAAAAACGATGTTGATTTAAAGGGAATCGGAGACTATTCGGTAGATCAGCCTGATTCAAAGAGACTCTGTCCACGATGCGAAAAGCCTATGCAAACAATCAAAATCAAAGCCAAAGATAAATTATATATAGAACAGTGTAAAGAATGCTATGGTTTGTTTTTTGATCCGGGGGAATTGGAATATCTGCTATCCCAATCAGTATCTAATGTTTTTGATATTGACTATAAAAGACTGGGACAAATGGTAGGCAACCGCAGAGAAGATTATGACGTTAAATATATAAAATGTCCGGTTTGTGACAAGTTTATGAACAGATTAAATTTTGGAGCAAGAAGTGGCGTAATTGTCGATAAATGTAAGGAACACGGGATCTGGCTTGACGGTGGAGAATTAAGACAGATTATGGAATGGACAAAGGCAGGCGGTAAACTCTTTGACGAAGAAAAAAAATCCGAAGCAAAAAAAATAGAAGATTTCAGAGAGAAACAAAAAGCAAGAGATTTCGCAATTGAATCGGCAAAGTCAAATAAGGACAGTGCCTATAGCTTTACTCTTGGAAAAAGAGGTTTTGATAATACGCCAATGTCATCATTAGCAGGCGAAGATTTAGTTGGTTTACTGATAAGATTTGTCAGAAGATTCTTTTAAGTTTAATTTATTATTAATTTATTATGATTCATGTACAAGATTGCAAAAATGTTTGATTTTAGGTACAATTTATGATGAGTGAAAAAAAAGAAATAATATCTGAACGATTATTAGAGATATTGGCTTGTCCAATATGCAAAAATGACGTAAAACTGACAGAATACAAACCTAATACAAACGGATTGAAATGTGATGAATGTAATAAGCTCTATCCTATTAAAAACGGTATTCCTATTATGATTATCGAAGAAGCTATAGATTTATCTGAACTTTAAAACAGTATTTACCCTAATTTACAAATAATGGATATAAAAAATATACTTTTAATAAGATTAAGATTATTAGGAGACATAATACTTACAATTCCTTCGATTACCCTCATTAAAAACAAGTACCCGAATTGTAATATTTATTATATTGTTGAAGAGGAATTTGAAGGAATAGGAAGGTTGTTGCCACACATAAAGGAATTAATCGTAATACCTAAAAAAACGGGCATATACGATATGTTAAAATTAGGAAGAAAAATTAAAAAATATAATTTTGATACCCTTATTGATTTCCACTCCGGTCCTAAGAGCTCACAAATATCTCTTTTAAGCGGTATTAAAAAAAAAATAGGATACAATGTCCCCTTTAGAAGTTGGATATATAGTCTCGCAATTAGTCGCAAACAAGAAAAGCCATATATTCACTCGGTTTATAACCAAATAAGGTTATTAGAGGGAATAGGAATAAAAACAAACAAAAAGGATATCCCTCCATATCCGCAAATAATAATTGACAAAGAAAATATTTCACGAAAGATAATTGATGTAATAACAAAGGAAAAAAAAATTGTAATTCATATCGGTGCAGGAAATAATTTTAGAGACTGGGGCACCAAAAAATATACGGAACTTTCAAAATTATTAATTAATGACGGCTTCTCCGTTTTCTTAATAGGTCATGGGACTTATGAAGAAAATAGAGGCAAAGAAATTGAACAAAAAGCACCTGTTTATAATTTTACAGGACAGATCTCAATTAAAGAGAGTTTATTTTTAATACAATATTCAAATATATACTTTGGGGTTGATTCAGGTCCGTTACATCTTGCCTCATTGACAAAAACACCTATCGTTGCAATCTACGGACCGAATGTTACCGCAATTAGCGGTCCGTGGAGACAGGATAATATCACAATATTGGAATCGAATATGAATTGCCGTCCATGCAATCAGAGGGTATGTATTTATGGGAAAAATAATGATACAATAAAGTGTATGAAAAACATAGGAGTAAATGAAGCTTATGAAGCGATTATTAAGTATATCCGATAATATATATTATTATCTACTGCTTGCTTTTATCTTTTTAATTAATATTTCCATTGCCGGCAGCTACATTATATTTACACTTCTAATAATAGGTTTACTCTTATACGCCGTTATCGGTCAAAAACGAGAAAATAAATCAGTTTCAATAAGAGACAGCTTTCCCCCGTTTATGAAATATTTCTACCTTTATATTTTTTTTACCTTAATATCCATATTATTTTCCATTGATAAGATGGAGAGTCTTGTTGACGCAAAGGAACTTTTTATT
>CAYOTE010000142.1:0-4241 GCA_964406785.1 uncultured Clostridia bacterium | reverse complement strand
TAAAAAGTTCCTTTGCGTCAACAAGACTCAAAGGAACTTTTTATTTTTTTATTATTCCCAATATTTTTTTTAATTTTAAACTCTGAAAAAAGAATAAAAACATCACTTTATGTGATTTTAATATCCGGTGTTATTCACTCCTTTGTAGGTATATATCAAGGGATAAATTGGGGAATTACTCTTAACAGACGAGTAAAGGGATTAAGCTCACATTGGATGACATTTGCAGGTTTAATGATGTTTATATTCGTTTTTTTTCTCATACGTTCCTTTTATGAAAACAAAAAAAGCAGGATAATTTATCTTTTTCTTTTAGTTCCTGTAATTACAGCGATTGCCTTTTCTCTTACACGCTCGGTGTGGGTCGGAACCTTCTTTGCCGTTGGACTGTTTGTTATTTATTATAATTATAAAATTGTATATATTTTAATTCCACTATTAATTGTCTCTGCTATTTTTCTTCCACACTCTGTAAAAAGCAGATTTACATCTATCGTTGATCTTAAAAACACGACAAATGTTGATAGAATATACATGGCAAAAACAGGTTATAATGTTTTCAAGAATTACCCTCTATTCGGTGTCGGTGCCAATAATATAAAAAAAGTTTATAACGAATATAAGCCTAAGGGAGCACCACTTAACGAGCATCTTCATAATAACTTCATTCAAACACTCGCAGAGCGTGGGATATTTACACTCTTAGCCTTAATATTAGTATTTATTTCAATTATTATAAATCTGATAAAAAAAATAAAAAATGGAGAAAATTTCCAAAAAGTTCTTGCGATAGGTGTACTTTTTACTTTTTTCGCATTTTTAGTTGCAGGAATGTTTGAGTATAATTTCGGACATTCACAAATAAAATTTATTCTCTTTTATTTCCTTTCTCTTCCCTTTATCAGAACAATAAAGGACAATATTAATAATTCTTTAGAGGAGAAATCTAAATGATTACCTTAGAAAGAGCCGAGATAATATGCAATAATTTTAATAGTAAAAAAATACTTGTATTCGGGGATATTATTTTTGACAGGTACATTTTCGGCGTTGTTGACAGAATTTCACCAGAAGCACCAATTCCGATTGTTAAGGTTCAAAAGGAAGATTTTAGAATCGGTGGTGCAGGAAACGTTGCTTCAAACATTGACAGCCTTGGAGCTAATGGACTTTTATTGGGTATTGTAGGTGATGATATTTACTCCAAAGAGATATTCAGACTAAAAGAAAAAAACAATCTTTCAATTATCTCAAAGAATAACCAAACTCTAATTAAGACAAGAATTCTTGCAAAAAAACAACAAATTGTAAGAATTGACAGAGAAGAGCAGATAATTCCCTCAACAGAGGACGAAAAAGCCATAATTGATATAATTAACAAAGCTGAGATTGACGGCATAATAGTATCCGATTATGCAAAGGGTACCTTAAATAAAAATATAATGGATATTTTAAAGCAAAAATCTAAAGAATTAAACATTCCCCTGTTTGTTGACCCAAAACCACCGAATTTCAATTTTTATAAAGACGTAACAGGTATTACGCCAAATAAGATTGAAGCGGAAGAAATTATTGGTAAAAAACTTAAAGAGGAAAGAGATATAATTAAAGCGGTAAGAACGATACAAAAAAAGTTTAGGACCGAGTACTCAATAATAACAAGAGGAGCTAATGGCATAACAGCAGCCCAAAAGGGGAAAAAAACTTTTACAATTCCGGTTTACAATCAAGAAGTTTACGATGTTACGGGAGCAGGAGACACTGTTGCATCAGTGCTTATACTTTCACTTGTATCGGGAGCAACTCTAAAAGAGGCTGTAATTTTATCCAATATTGCCGCATCAATAGCAATAGAGAGAATAGGAACAGCTCAAATAAAAGCTTCCGAGATACTGTCTAAATTAAAGAATAATAAAAACAGAACAACAACAGAAATAAATAAAAAAGAGGATTCTTATGAACAATAAATTCAAACCGTTGGATAATTACGAAAAAACAAAAAAAAACATTGGATATTTAAAATTAGCAAATACACCAAAAACAAAATATGAAGAAATGGGATTTAAATGTGGGCTTGAAGTTCATCAACAACTTAAAACGGAAAAGAAGTTGTTTTGCAGATGCCCTGCCGGAATATATCACAAAGATGACGAGTATGACGGAGAAGTGGTCAGACATATGCGTCCTACTCTCAGTGAATTAGGAGAGTACGACGGTACTGCCCTAATGGAGCAGAAAACAAAAAAAAACATTAAGTACAGACTAAATAACGAATCATCATGTACCTATGAAATTGACGATACTCCACCATTTCCAATTAACAATAACGCACTTGATATAGCAATTGAAATAGGAATTTTATTAGGTGCAAGTATTGTCGGAGAGCTACATATAACGAGAAAACAATACCTTGATGGTAGCATTCCTGGCGGATTTCAAAGAACAGCCATTGTAGGGATAGAGGGTGATATTTACCTTAATAAAAAAACGGTCAAGATAATTCAACTGAGTATTGAGGAAGATTCATGCAGGGAAATATCCGATATAGGACACGAAAGAATTTATAAAACCGATAGGTTGGGAATGCCATTGATTGAAACGGTAACATACCCTGAAATGATTACCCCAGAAGAGGCAGCTGAAGCATGTAACTATATTCGTTTTTTAAATAGGAGTACCGGCAAGGTTAACACTGGAATAGGTGCTACAAGAGAAGACGTTAATGTAAGTATTACCGGAGGAACAAGAATAGAAATTAAGGGAGTTGCTCATATAAAATGGATTCCTCTTTTAACTCATAACGAAGCATTTAGACAAAAATCTTTACTCGAAATAAAAAATATCCTTAATAACAGGGTTAAAAACCCCAATGAATGGAAAATAAATAAAATAAAATTATTAAACGAGATAATAGTAAGATACGATTTCTTATCAGAATTAAAAAACGACAACTCAAACAAACTGTATGCTGTTAATTTACCAAATTTTAAAAAAATTCTTTCACACTTTACTCAACCGGGACAGACATTTGAAAATGAGATTAGCGATAGATTAAAGGTTATTGCATGCATAGAAAAACCTAATATGACCACATCGGAATCGTTAAACCAAAAATTAGACGACACCTTTTTTGAAGAGATTAGAAAAGAACTTGGCAGTTCGGACAACGACGCTCAATTAGTTTTCTGGGGTCCTAAAAACGATATAGAGACTGCACTTGAAACCATTGAAGAAAGATGTAGATTTGCATTCGACGGAATTCCCGAAGAGACAAGAAAATCACTTAAAAACGGAACAACAATTTTTGAAAGAGTATTACCGGGTCCTAATAGAATGTATCCTGATACCGATTCACCTCCAATCTCAATTGAAGATAAAAGAATAGATAATATTAAGAAAAATATACCTGAAAGTCTAAAAAAAACAATTGATAAAATGACAGAATGGAATATCCCGAAAGATACATTTACGTATATTCTAAGTAAAAATTTATATCCTTTATTAAATAGAATCATTAATGATTTCAAAGAAGACCCTGTTTTTGTTAGCACAATAATAGGACATAGATTGAAATTCATACAGGGACAGATAAAAAGCACCAATATCTTTAATCATGACAGACTTTATGATGTTTTTAAATTTGTAAACGACAATAAACTTGAAAAATCTATAATAAAAAAGATACTACCAATTGCATTTGAAAATCCGAATATGGATTTTGACGGTATTATGACAACTATTAATTTTAAAAAACTATCTAAGAAAAACATAATTTCAGAAATTAAAGATTTAAAAGATAAATTTGATGATATAAAATTTTCACAAGAAAAGAACGCAGAAGTTTTATGGATAATGGGTAGATTAGCTCCGTTGGCAATAGGAAATATGAGCCTCAATGAGTTAGAAAAAGTTGTTAAAAGCTAAGCAATAAAACCTTTAAATACCGTTTTAGCTTTTCCTGTTAAATATATTTCGTCATCTTTTATACTTACTTCGAGTTGCCCACCATTTGTATGAACAGTGACGGTATTATTAAGTGTTTTTCGTTTAAACCCGACAACGACAGATGCACAGGCACCGGTACCACAGGCTAAAGTTCTGCCCGAGCCTCTCTCCCATGTATAAAGTTCAATACTATTTCTATTTTTTACTTTCACAAAATTCACATTTGTTTTTTGAGGAAATATTTGCTTCCCTAAAAAAAATCGTGGGTAAATTTTTTCCATGGCAAGTCAGCAAGC
>CAYOTE010000141.1:0-6556 GCA_964406785.1 uncultured Clostridia bacterium | reverse complement strand
CTGTATATGCACTTGTTAAATATAGGACTATTGAGACAATACCTAATATCTTAAGTGAGCGTATAATTGATACAATGTTTGATTCTATGATTTTATTGAATGCAAATAAAGAGATTATATCCGTTAATAAATCTGTTAATAGAGTTTTTGGATATACAAAAGAAGAGTTAATCGGAAAACCACTTTGTATTTTACAAAAAAAGAATTCGGGTCATATACCGATTATTGAGCAAATTAATATAAAATCTGAGTTTTCAAATTTTGAAAGTATTTTTAGAAATAAATATGGTAAAGAGGTATTTGTAGTAATATCAACGTCAACAATTACAAATAACTCAGGTATTGTTGAAGCGATTGTTTGTATTATTAAAGATATTTCCAAGTTAAAAAGAAACGAAAAAATAAAAGATGTTCTATTAAATATCTCGGATTCAAGCCGAACTATTAATAATCTGCAGGAATTATCAAAAATGGTACATAAGCAGGTTGGCTTATTAATGGATGCGGAAAATTTTTATATAGCTCTTATAGATAATGAAGCTCATGGTACATATTCTTTCCCGTACATTGTTGATGTAAATCCTGAAGAATATGTTGCACCGGATGTATCAATAAATTTAAAGCATAGTTTAACCCATTTCGTTTATAAGAGTAAAACGCCTATTCTAATCAAAGATAATGTGGCAGAAACGGTAGATAAAAGATACGGAGTCGAGATTGTAGGAATTGATGCCAAATCATGGCTTGGAGTACCGTTAAAGGTTTCAGATGATAAAAGTATAGGAGTTTTAGTACTTCAAAGTTATTGTAATAGAGATATATATACTATAGAAGATTTGAATGTTCTTTCAATAATTTCCAATACCATAGCAAGCGTTATTGATCATTGGAAAACGGATGAGACTCTTATGCAATTGGAAAAAATGGAGGTAGTCGGTAAACTTGCCGGAGGGGTAGCACATGATTTAAATAATGTACTTGGTGCAATTGTCGGTTATCCCGATTTGATTTTAAAACAACTGCCGGATGGTAGTTCATTAAAAAAAACCATTATTAAAATTCAGCAATCAGGATTAAAGGCAGCTGCTATTGTACAGGATTTACTTACACTTGCAAGAAGAGGCGTTGCCATTAATGCTACTGTCAATATCAATGATATTATTTTGGATTATCTTGAATCTCCAGTTTTTGAAAAGTTACAATCCTATCATTCTGATATAGATATTGGTAGTAAGCTTGTGAAAGATATACCATATATCAAAGGTTCGGCTTTACATCTGTCAAAGACAATTATGAATCTTGTATCAAATGCAGTTGAATCAATATGCACGAGGGGAAAAGTCTTTATATCCACAGAAATAGACTACATTAAGGAAGATCTTCAAGGTTATTATCAAATAATTAAAAAAGGGACTTACATCGTATTGAAAATTTCCGATACGGGAAGTGGAATTGGGAAAAATGATTTAAATAAAATATTTGAGCCGTTTTATACAAAGAAGAAGATGGGAAGAAGTGGAACAGGATTGGGAATGGCAGTCGTTTGGGGTACTGTTCAAGACCATAAAGGGTATATAGATGTACATACTCTGGAGGGTAAGGGAACAAGTTTTATAATATATTTGCCAATATCAAAAAAAATACGTATTAAACACAAAAATAAAATTTCTATATCCGATTATTCAGGTAATGGTGAAAGAATACTTATCATAGATGATTTGGATACTCAAAGAGAAATTGCTACTGCGTTATTAATGGAATTGGGTTATTCGGTTTTTTCAGCTTCGTCGGGGAAAGAAGGAATTGAATTTCTTAAAGACAATAATGTTGATATTTGTATTATTGATATGATAATGGAGCCAGGAATAGACGGATTGGATACCTATAAAGAAATAATAAAGATAAACCCAAAAATAAAAGTAATAATTGCAAGTGGATTTTCAGAATCGCTAAGAGTTAAAAAAGCCTTGAAATTAGGAGTAAATTACTACGTTACTAAACCATATACAATAGAAAAAATAGGTATAGCTGTGCGAAAGGCCTTAAATAAGAGAAAATTATAACTGTTTTCTTATGAGACAATTTGATTTTTTGATTTTCTGGTTCTATTATGTTAGTATATAAATTCTTGAATAAATAAGAATAAGGAAGGCGTATGTTTGGACCCTTAGGATATCCTGAAGTAATGATGATACTGTTAATTGTATTATTGTTATTTGGACCTGATAAGTTACCTGAGATAGCAAAGCTTATCGGGAAAGCTGTCGGAGAGTTAAAAAAAAATATTGATCAGGCTAAATCCACTATTGAAGCTGAAATTCAAGGTACTAAATTAGAGGAAGAATTACTCGCAATTAAGAATGAGGTTACTGAAATAAATATTGATGAAAGTGTTAGTTCAACTTTTAATATTAATAAGGAAATTAAACAGATATCCGAATCTGCAAAAATAAACAATGGCAAAAAATAAAAATTCATTTACATTTCTTGAACATATTGGTGAATTGAGAAAGAGAATACTCTATTCTTTTGCTATAATTTTTTTTTTTTTTATAATAGCTTGGAGTTATCGGGTCTCAATTTATAATTTTTTATCAATTCCGGTTACTCAATTTTTAAATGGCAAAAAGCTTATATACACATCCTTAGCCGAGCCTTTAATGATGTATGTTAAACTTTCATTTATCGGAGCTTTATTTGCCTCTTCACCTTTGTTATTTCATCAATTATGGCTTTTTGTATCGCCGGGACTGTATAAAAAAGAAAAGAAGATGTTACTACCCTTTGTTACAATGGCTACTGCTTTTTTTATAATGGGAGCTGCGTTTGGGTATTATATAGCATTTCCTATGTATGTTGAGTTTCTTTTAAACTTCGGTTCAAGTTTTGAGCAGATGATTAAGATAAATGAATATTTTTCTCAACTTCTTGTTGTTTTACTTGGATTAGCCGCAATGTTTGAACTGCCTGTTATTATGTACTTATTGGCTAAATTAAAACTTATTACATCTGCTTTTCTGATAAAGTATCTTAAATATGCAATTGTTCTTATATTTATTCTTGCGGCAGTAATAACACCTACGCCTGATATAATTAATCAGTCTATTTTTGCGTTTCCGACAATAGGTTTATACCTTCTAAGTATTCTTATAGTTAAAGTTGTAAGAAAAAATGAAGAGAAGTAGGATGATTTATAATTTTTTTATTAACGATATATGATGATATATTTTGGGAGATTTGAATGATTTTTAAAATTTATAATTTATTATTTGTATTTGCATTTTTTATTATTGGTTATAATAACCCGCCATTTTCAGGCATAAGTAATTTGAACGGTGGAATACTTGGAGGATGTTTTGCCCTTTTTCTATCTTTAATTTCTCTTAGAGTAAAGAAATCCGAGCAAAAGTATATCTGGAGTGTATTATTTTCCTCAATAATATTTTTAATTATTGGAATTGTCTTTTTTAAAGTATTTTCAAATATTGGGTTTACTTTTTTAAATATTGTTTTTTTTAAGATATTTTTTCTTTTAGGGCTTCCGATAGGTGGGGTCTTTGTAGGATTATACAAGCCTGAACTATTTGCTCCTAAAAATATTAAAGAGTTTTTTAAAGGTATTAATATTCAAAACAATTCATATTTACTTGATACAAGTGTGATAATTGACGGTAGAATTACATCAATCATTACTTCCGGTTTTATAGAAGGTGAATTTATAATTACACAGTTTGTGCTTTCTGAATTACAGGGAATAGCTGATTCAAAAGACACAAATAAAAGGAGACGAGGTAAAAGGGGATTAGGTGTTATTGAAGAATTAAGAAAAGATAAATCCATAATACTAAAAATAGTGAATAAAGATGTTGTAGGTCCCAAGGAAGTTGACCATAAACTAATTGTTTTAGCAAGAGACAGTAATTATAAGATTATAACAAATGATATAAATTTAAGTAAAGTTGCACGTTTACAAGATATTAAAGTATTAAATATAAATGAATTGGCACACTCCATTAAACCCGTTGTATATCCCGGAGAAAATTTTAAAATAACTATTATAAAAGAGGGAAAGGAAAAAAGACAGGGGATAGCATATCTTGAAGACGGTACAATGGTTATAATAGATGATGCAAAAGATGATATTGGTAAAGAAATAACGGTGGAAATAACATCAGTACTTCAATCAACAACCGGTAAAATGTTTTTTGGGAAGAAAAAATAATGATTAAAATAAGATCTGGAATTGGTTATGATATTCACAAATTAGAGAGCGGTAACTCCCTATATATCGGCGGTATTAAAGTTTCAGACCAGTACTCGTTTATTGCTCATTCAGACGGAGATGTATTAATTCATGCGTTAATTGATTCCTTATTCGGAGCTGTTGGAGAAAACGATATCGGAGAAGTATTCCCCAATACAGATTCAAAATATAAGAATATAGACAGTAAATTATTATTAAAATATTCATTGGATTATTTAAACGATAAGAATTTTGAAATTATTAATATAGACAGTATTATAATATCAGAACTAATACAAATCTCACCGCATAAACAAAAAATAAGAAAAAAAATTTCATCAATACTAAATATTGATATGGAAGATTTTAATTTAAAAGCTAAAACTAAGGAAGGAATAGATGACCCGATTGGTAGGGGAGAAGCTATTGAATGTTACTGTACAGTAATGATACGATATAAGGAATAAAATACTATGGATAAAAACAACAAAACACCTTTAATTACAATAATCGGGATACCTAATTCGGGTAAATCAACTCTTTTTAATAGAATTATCGGTGAAAGAAAGGCATTGATACACTCTAAACCCGGTATGACAAGAGATATTTACAAAAAACCGTTTACTATTGATAATAATAGTTATGAGATACAAGATTCAGGTGGATTTTTCCAAGATGATGAAATTATAACTAAGGAAATTAACAAACGAATATACAGAGAGGCTGAAAAATCAGATTTAATCATTTTCTTATTTGATGGCAGAAGAGAACTTCTGGGTTTTGAAGAAGAATTATTCCTTCATATCAGAAGATTGGGTAAGAAAATTATTCCTGTTATCAATAAGGTTGATAACGAAAGAACGTATTTATTGCCTGATTCATACTATGCTCTAAATCAAGATTTTATATATATATCGGCAGAACATAATATCAACATTGAAGTCTTATTTGAAAAAATCAAAATTCTTACTCCATCTAATGTAAAAGCATCGGAAGATATAAATAAAAAATTAACAAGGATATCATTTATAGGAAAACCTAATGTAGGTAAATCGTCCATAATTAATAGAATATTAAATGATGAATTTGTAATAGTAAGTCCGATTGCCGGAACTACGAGAGATTCCGTTGACCTTAAAATCAAAAGAAACGGTAAAACATTCATACTTGTTGATAATGCCGGAATAAGAAAACTTAATAAGGTAAAGGAAAATACGGAAACAGCCGCAGTTATTAGAGCTGAAAAAGATATTAAAAACTCGGATATAGTTATTTTTGTTATAGATATATCTAAAAAAATTGATAAAAACGATATGTTTATTGCAAAGCGAGTCTTAGCATCTGCAAAACCTGTAATAATAGCCTGTAATAAATGGGATTTAATCACAAACAAAGATAAGGATTATATAAAGGCAACAAAAAAAAGATTTAATTTTTTTGATTTTGCACCCGTTGCCTTAGTTTCGGCTTTAAACGGAAAGGGTGTTTTTGAAATCATAAACAAAGCAGAAGAAATTTTTGCATTGACTGAACAAACAATTAAAGCAGATACTCTTATCAAAGAGATAAAAAGTATAATTAAAGAAAAAAAATTATTAACAATTAATAATACTATTTTTAATCCAAAGTATGCCGTGGTTGAATCGCAAAAACCATTTTTTATTAAATTTCACACCAAAAAAGGTGAAAAACTTAAGGGGTTTGATGAAGTTTACCTTAAGAGAAAGATAGCTGAAAGGCTTAATCTATCAGGGTTTCCAATCTTTTTTAATATTGTCGGCAGTAAAAAAAAATAAATGTCGGCACGTCGACATACCGTGTTGCTCTTTTTATAAACAGCACTCTATTTATTCTAATCTACTTAAATTTCTTGTAAAAACTTCCGTTTCATATCTTGACAATAGAGCGTATTTTTAATAAGATATGGACTTAGGGGGATAATTTGATAATAACAATAGCAAATCAAAAAGGTGGTGTTGGGAAAACAACTACTGCCATAAACTTATCGGCAGCACTTTCAATTTTAGGGCACAGAACACTGCTTATAGACATGGATCCACAGGCAAATTCAACTGTGTCTTTTATAGACAATAGCAATATAAAGTATTCATCGTTTGATTTTTTAGAAAACAATGCACTTACTTTCAATGAAGTTGTACAAACATGTTCTATAAAGAATCTTTCAATTAT
Organism: uncultured Clostridia bacterium; assembly: GCA_964406785.1. Classification (GTDB taxonomy): domain Bacteria; phylum Acidobacteriota; class Aminicenantia; order UBA2199; family UBA2199; genus JAOZTV01. The sequence continues at coordinate 123 of CAYOTE010000141.1, read as the reverse complement.
ACCAGCTAATATCTCTATAGCTAAATTAGAGGCTAAATTAATAGGGGAGATTGACAGCCATTTTAGATTAAAGGATAAAATTGATTCAATAAAACATCATTTTGACTTTATAATAATTGATAC
>CAYOTE010000140.1:0-6715 GCA_964406785.1 uncultured Clostridia bacterium | reverse complement strand
TATACTTCATAACTAAGCTATATTAATATTATTTACATCTTATGTCAATAATTTGCATCCTCCTAAAATTTTCAAAAAACATTATTTACTCACTTTAAATTATAAAGATGCTTTGTTTTGAGGTGCTTCTTGAAAACTAACGAGTTCAACTTCAAAGACGAGAGTAGCATATGGAGGGATTATTCCACGTCCCTTTGGACCGTATGCAAGATTATAAGGTATTATAAGTGTTCTTTTCTCACCTTTTTTCATTGTTAGAATTGCCTCATCCCAACCTTTGATAACACGTCCAAGACCTACGGGGAATGCAAAGGGTTTCTTTCTGTCAAAAGAACTGTCAATCTTTTTGCCGTTGAGTAAGGTTAATGAATAATGTGCTTTGACAATATCAGTCTTTTCAGGTGTTTTACCCTTCCCTTTTTTATTTACAATATATCTCATCCCACTTTCTGTTATTTTTGCCTTAGGCCATCTCTTTTCAATAAGAATTTTTTCCTCTGCCAATTGTTTTTCTATCTTTATTTTTTCTTCTTCTTGATTTTTTTTCTTTTTTGCGGATTCTTCCAACAACGCTTTAAAACTTTTATTATCGGCTACAAATTTTTTAGCCTTGTCGCCTATACGAATTATCTCAATTGAGTTTATCATATCGCCTTTTTCTATACTGTTGACTACGTCCTGTCCCTCTACAACTTTTCCAAATACAGAATGTTTATTGTCAAGATGAGGTGTAGCTCTGTGCGTAATAAAAAATTGGCTACCATTTGTTGCCGGTCCTGCATTTGCCATTGAAATAATACCCGGTCCGTCATGTCTTAACTCAGGATTAAACTCATCATCAAAAGCATAACCCGGTCCGCCTTGACCGGTTCCTAAGGGATCTCCGCCTTGAATCATAAAGTCCTTAATAACTCTATGAAATTTCAAACCGTTATAAAAGGGAACGCCCGGTTTTCTTGCCGTATTATCAATTTTACCTTCTGTCAACCCAACAAAATTTGTTACAGTTAAAGGTGCTTTTGTAAATGCTAAAGACAAGATAATATTACCTTTATTTGTCTTAATCTTTGCATAAAGCCCATCAGGTAAATCAAGCTTAGTTATTTTTGTTTCTTTCTTACATGAAGAAATACCTAAAATAACACTAATTATCGTAACTAATAAAAATATTTTTTTCATCATTAAACACTCCTAAGTGAATTCTAACCTAAACAGACGGACTTTTCAAGAAATTGTAAGAGTTCATAACATATAATTAATGTTAAAACTTAATTTCTCTTGTTTTTATTCGTCCTGATATGGATATTGATGATTTGTATTTTTTGTATTTATTCCAGACATAAACAGAACACAGTGGAGCTACCGAACCAAGAGGAGAAAATACAGGAGAATTATTAAATTTCAAGTACATTTTCCCCTTGATGAAAAATTTGATATACGTTTCCCACGAACCGTTTGTTTTTTTTTTGAAGACAAATATTATTTTTATCCTGTAAGACTTTAACTTTTTCATAAGTTGAAATAGAGCTATACCTTGCCGTATTGAGAGAAGCAATAACCACTCTTACACCATTTGTGATTTCTGCCTCCAATCTGAAAATTTTAAAGCCTCTTATACTCATTATTAGAACTATAGAAACCAGAGAAAAATAAATTAATAATTCTATAATTGTTAAACCCCTATTTTTCTTAATCATAATAGACAGCTCCGTTTAGTGAAAAATTGAAATCTTTAATAAAGGTAAATTTTTCGGTAGTAAAAAACACATCATTACCATTTGCTCTATTAGAGCCTGTAATACTTAAACTGCCCTTATTATTGAATTCTTTTGTGCAAATACTACCGATTATTGCAGTATCAGAGGCATTATTTATTAATCTCTCGGTAGCAATAAGGGAAATTGACAGCCTTGTGGGAGTACCTGTATTAGTTTTATTGATAACAATTTGTCCACTCTGTTTTGTTTTTTTAAAAAATTGATTACTTCCCGTTATTATTTTTAAATTTGAACATAAAAAATCATTCGAGCTTAATGAAGAATTTATATAAACAATTCCCGAAGAATAAAGACTCATATTAGTCGTATTTAAAAAAGCGAATTCTCCATTGCTTACTAAAGAATATACATTACCGTTTATAATTATTTTTTCTTTGAAGAGTATGACTTCTTCAAATTCACTTCCCCAATACTCTAAAATGTACTTTTTAGGTTTATATTTTATTAAATACTCCTTATTTGATTGAGTGATTATTAGTTTTTGTTTATCGTTTTCAATTGAGAACATAATCTCTTGTACATCCCCTTGAATAAAAATACCATCTAATATACCATCGTATATCTTGTTAAAAAAAGGATATACTCCGATTGGTAGAGGCATATTATTTATTTCTATTCCGCAACTCTTTCTAATTGACTTCCAATTTAATATACATCCTTCCATGTGTAAAGAATCAATTAAAAAATCATCCAGTTTAAGATTTGCATTAATATCATCTTTTGTAAAAAAACTGGAAGAATTAATTTTTACCTTATTATCGACAAGAAATGATTCTTTTGATTTATTAGTTTTATTATTGATATACAAAGGTATCTTAGACAGAGGAATATTTCCGCTGAGTATATCAATATTTATCATTGCCTCCAATTTTAATTTAATATTGTCAGCAGATGAGATTATCCTATCATTAATTATTACAGATGAGTATTTGTTTTTATATTTAATGATATTATTAAATTTATTTGTAATTATACTCGTTCCATCCTTTTTGTCACAAAAATTCTCAATATTAAAGAAGTCATCCGATACATTGTTGAATGTATTCAAATTTGTTAAATATATTTTTTCTCTAAAATTATGTAAGTATTTAATTAGATTCGCATTTAAACGACTAACATCTATACCTCTTTTCTCCCTTGCTCCTATTATTTTATTATGAAATAGAGTACTCGAAAGAATGGCTATACCAATAAACGATATTAATGTTATAAACAAAATTGAAGTTATTATTAACCCTTCATTGCTTTTATTTTTCATTTTTGCACCATATTTAATAAAAATATATATCCTCTAATTTGCTCCTTATGTCCTACCTCAATCCTGTAAAGAAGCGACTTGGATTCAGGAAAGTATTTCAAATAGAAATCAGTTACATTGTCTATCATAGGTTGAAAATATCCACGATCTGTCTTTCTTTTTAATACCTGTTCTTTCATGTAATACTTAAAAACCACTGTTTTGAGTATAATAATTACAGAGCTTTTTTCATATCTGTTTTTTGTGTTTTTTGCCAGACTTATAGTATCATAATTACTGCCTTTTTCTATATCTTCAATCTCGTTGAATTCAAAACAATTATTTTCCGTATCATATATTAATACTGCTTTTTTTTTTTTTAAATATTTGTCTTTTTGTAACTGTATATACGTAGAATCAACCTCAACTTCGGATTGTATATACAGAGTAGCTATCCCCATCAAAGCTTCAAATCCAATATCTGAATTTTTAAAAACGGGTAATTAAAAAAGTTTTCCGGCTTCTTGAAGCCTCATACCACATTTTGTAAGATCTGTTTTTAATGAATCAACGGTATTAAACATTGATTCGAGAGCTTCCTGATTTTCATGAATTTTCTTTGTGTTTTTTGCTGAATCGGAAACACTTGTTATAACGACAGATAATACACTCAGGCTAATTGTTAAAGCAATTATAACCTCCAAAAGACTAAAACCATTATTCATAATGACCTCCTAATTTATATATTTGGATTTATAAAAATATTTTTTTTGCCTTATACCTTTGTCTATAATGGATAAATTTATCGTTTTTAATGAGGACGTAACGTCAACAATTTTTAAATAAACCTTATAACCGTCATCATTCTTCGTTGTTTTACCTGCTTTAAGTTTAATTGAATCATAATTTTCAGATAATAATTTATTCCTTATATTCTCAAGTTTTTGATTAATGTAAAAAACTCTTCTACTGCGAGCACTTAGATGAATAGATTGACCTATAATGGCCGCTATTTGAACAACTCCAACCATAATAATCATTAATGAAATCATTGTTTCTATAATAGTAAATCCTTTATTTTTCATCTCGTCCTCCATATTTTTATATTCATTAAACTTGCCAAACTAAACATAAAAAAAAACAATTAGGAAAAACGTTTTATTATAGGACACTTATTATAAATATATTAAAATTTCATATATTATTACTTGTCGATAAGCATAAACAATTGTTTACATTTATTTAAAGCAATATGTAAACAATTGTTTACACATAATATATATTTATCAATTTGACATTTACAGCAAATAGGGGAAAAGCTGGGTTATATATGCGGTGTTACGCAGTAAACAGTATTATGACTTTATTTATGGCATAAAAAATGTTAGTAAAAGTTCAGGAGGTAGATATGATGAAATTAAAAAGAACTTTAACGGTGTTAGTTATTATCGGATTAATGGTTTCCTTTTCAGCAATGTTATCGGCAAAGGGAGCAACAACGGTCTCTAAAACAAAAATGATTAACATTAACACGGCACAAGCCGATGCTTTTACGGATTTACCGAGAATTGGCGAGAAGATTGCACAGAGAATTGTTGATTTTAGAAAGAAACACGGTAAGTTTAAGAGGCTTGAAGATTTGATGAAGGTAAAGGGTATCGGAGAAAAAACCTTTAACAGATTTAAGAAAAGGTTAAGATTGTAAGATGTCAGAGCTTAATTCAGACATTAAAGACTTGAATCTTTTACTATTATATCTTTCAGGTTGGGAGGAAGAGTCCAAGAAAGAACCGGGCAAGAAAGTCTTCAAAGCGTGGAAGGGCTATCTTTTTGATGTGCTCAATGAACTGAACAACGACGGAATGATACGCCAGTATATGAACCGTAAATCAATATTCATTACCGACGAAGGGATAAAGAGAGCAAAAGAAGTAAAGGAAAAATTTCTTTAAGGTCACTTTGGTTATGCGAAAAAAGGTCGGAGCTATTGCTTCGGCTTTTTTTTTATTGACTTAAAAAAAAATATATCGGACAATATGCTATGATTTTAATAAGAGGTGATTATGAGAAGTAGAAAGATGAGTCTTTTATATTGGGTTTTGGCAATTTTTTTTGCAATTCTAATAATGATATTTCAACGTATAACGGGACCCACCAATCCTGTTAGGGGTAAAATCATAATTAACGGAGAACACATCAGCTATAAATTTCTAAGAAGTTCAACGGCAAATCTGCCATTTAAAATTTCTCTAAATGTTAAAAGTCAAGAGCTTGAAGGATACTTATATGCAAGAAGATATGACGGTATCAATAAGTATAAATTTTTAAAAACAAAAATGCAAAGAAACGGAAATATGCTCATAGACAAGATAAAAGGCGAAGATATTGCGGGTAAGGTTGAATACTTAGTTAAATTGGTTGATAAAAAAACAAAGGAAGAATTCTCTCTCAATAAGGGAAAATCTATTATTGCACGGTTTAAGGGTGCTGTCCCCGCTCATTTTTTATTTTCACATATTTTCTTTATGATATTGAGTTTTATCTTTGCAATGAGAACATTACTTGAAACATTGAGAAAAGACGGGAATTATTATTGGTTGGTTAATTGGACCTTAGTCATTGTCTTTATAGGAGGAATGATTTTAGGGCCAATCGTGCAATACTATGCCTTCAGCGATTTTTGGACGGGCATTCCGTTCGGAACAGATCTCACCGATAATAAAATTCTCATTGCCTTTATTTTTTGGTTAGTCGCATTTTTTATGAAAAAGAAAAGTAAATATTGGGTTATTGCGGCAGTTTTGATAATGATGATTGTGTATTCCATTCCTCATTCGGTACTCGGCTCCGAAAGAAATTACAAAACAGGAACCTTAAATAATAAATTTTCCAAGTTAAATATAGATTATAAAAACCTGAAATTTTTGTCTATTACCTGAAATTTTCATCAAAAGTTCAGGTATTGTTAAGAACTGGTATTCTTAAACCTCTAATTCTTTATATTTCTTTGTTTTAAATAAGAAGTATAATCCAATTGGGAAAAATAACAAACTCATAATAAAAGTTATTATAAAATGACGTTTAGTGGTTATGACATTGATTTGTGTCTTACTTAAATCTCGTCCGGCAATCACACTCCCTATAAATACGCTTATATAAATCGGAATATGAGAAGACATAGCTCCTAATGCGTTTACTAATCCATTAGTTTTGCCCATACAATAACAAAAATCCAAAGAAATAAGTATCAATCCCCAGAGAATTGACAAAGCAAAGATCAGTCTCGAATCATTTTCTTCTTGTTTCATATTATTACTCCTTTATTAGCTAACATATTTAGCTATCACCTCATCATTATACCATACGTAAAAAGATTACTATATAGCAACCTTTCAAAGTCATTCCCTTACAACATCCCCCAGCTTTAATTATTAATAACGGTTTGGCTATGAGCAGTGCGGGTTTTATTGCACTTCATTTTCAAACCGCTATGTCGTTTATTTTTACTCATTATTTTCAATTTTACCACTTTCGCCCGCATCGCTTATAGCCGTTGTTAGCGGTTTGTTATTCTTTTTTGTTTTTAATCAATTTTTTTAATTCTTCTTTACTTGGCAATACTGTTTGTTAAATATTTACTTGCAAAAATTTGTTCATTGTTTTCAGGCAATGTCATTTCTACCAAAGCATCATCTTTTGT
>CAYOTE010000139.1:0-6766 GCA_964406785.1 uncultured Clostridia bacterium | reverse complement strand
TTGATATAATTTGAGCAAAAACTCAGCAATAATAAGACGATTATAATTATAATTACAAACAATATCTTTTTCATATTATATGTTCTCCTCTTATATTTTAAATTATTCTTGTTCTGCAAGGCTTGTTGTTACGGTTAAAGGAATAACAATGTCTTCTCGCCATTCAAATCTTTTTTTGCCCTTATCATCAATTAAATTGGGACCAAAACCATATAGCAATTTTTTATGTGAATCATATTTATAAGGTTTACCGGAGAAAGGATCTAAGAGTTTTTGATAAGCATTTAAAGTTTTTAATACAGAGATAATTGATTTTTCACCTTTATATTTATATCGTAATTCCGCTGAAATTTTTGTTAAATCGTAAAGCGTTTTTACCGAATAAGACGTTTTTCTTAACCAATAAATACTATAAAACCAATGCTTTTTTATTAACATTTGTCCAAATGGATTATAAAATAATTGCAGAAAACCTTTAAATTTTTCTTTCTCGTTTTTTAATTTTTGTTTTATATCTTTGTCTTGTACTTTGAATGGTTCTTTCTGCTCAAAATTTATTGATAATTTAGTTATTTTGTCAATATAATTTTCAGTTGCATTTTCCTGTAAAAACAGTCTATATATGAAATATTTTAAATTATTATTTAACTCTTCCTTTATCTCGTTTTTCATATACTTATTAAAAAATAAGCAGTCGGCAATAAGTGTATTTTTTGAGCCAAAATTTTCATACTTTAAATCGGGCATTCCTATATAAACAAGTTTAAAGATTTCTTTTGGACATTTATCATTATTTATTAAATCAGCAATGGCTCTTAAAGTCATTTTCATACTGTTTTTTGCCATTTGATTCATCATAATTGTTCTACTCTCTTTAATTATTTTTTTTTGTAAATTTAAATGAGATAATAAAGCATTTATACCACGTTTCCAATTTCCTTCATGGCAGTCAATTATTTGTTCTGCAATATATAATCTTCCAATTATTTTTAATCCTTTATAATATATCCAAAGTAACTTAGTATGTTTTGGAGTGAACAAATCTGTGTATTGAGTTGAATTAATCATATCCTGATAACGTATTAAAGGCACATTTAGCTCTTTTGTTAATTTAAGTATGGAACTTTTCTTTGACATAATAATTGCATTCCACGAAAGATTTGATGAATTAGAAGGCCATTTAAGCCATTCAAACGTTTTTGAATCAATATTTTTATTTATTATTTTTAAGTAAGGTATTAAATGTTTTTGTAATGAGGTTAAATTCCATAAAGTATAGCTTGATTGGCTTTTATATTGAGGAACTTGAGTGTCAAATAAGCATCTGTACTTATTGATGACTTTTGTTGATTCTATATCTGTATCAGGTAATTCAAAAAGAGTTAATAATTTATAAAAACCGTTGGTTGTTTCAAATTTAGCCGGTAAAAGGTCTTTTTTTGTAAACAAGTTTGTATTTTGGGAACTGTCAAATATATTTACTAATATAAATAAGCATAGAAATGCAAAATATATTAGTCCGAGTTTTATCAAATTTTTTTTCATAAAAATAAAAATATAATTTGATAAATCAATTTTTTTAAAACTAATAACAAAAACAATAAATAATGATATTGAGAAAAAAGTAAAAATTTTCAACGGAGATACAATAAATTTAAAATTAAATGTATCAGGCAGCAAATTGCTAAAATAGTAAATAACAAACATTATGATACCGAATGATATAAAAAAAACTAATAAATTGATAATTGTATTAAACATATTATGCTTATTAAGAAGTGAGAAAGATGCAAAAAACAAAAACATTAAAAACAATAAATAAAGAAATACATTTGGTCTTATTAAGAGATATTTTTCTGATATGAGTACCGGAATTGTATAGAGTAAAAGTAAAATGCCGATAACCGTTATTCTTGGTATCAATTTGCTCATAAGTAGTTCCCAACGACTATATTTTAACGAAAATAAATACTCAAAATTGTCTTGACTTTTTTCTTCTCCAAATAGGTTTGCACCTAAATATGAGGCTATAATTAAAAATATTATTTCAATTGTTGAGAATATTATTTCCGCAAATTTAATTTTATCTGTAATGGTTATTTTCAATAAATAAAATGAAAATAAGATTGTCAGTAAACTCAAAACCAAACTCAAACCAAATTGCTTAAATGTGTTAATATATTCTTTCTTATACATATTCACCTCCTATAAATGCCTTGATTATTTCATTCAAATTCAAATCTTGAACAGAACCTTTTATAGAACCTGACCTATCCTTTGGGAACGGATAAACATAATATTCATTACAATCTGAGAATTCTCTTTTATATAAAATAGGCAAGTCTTTAATAATTTCTGTTGTTGTTATTTTTTTTACCCGCTCTTTCAATGAGTCCATTGTTTCGTCAACAGCAACTTCTCCATTACGAAGCAAAATCACTCTTTCCGGGATTTTCTCAATATCATGAAAATTAAGATTAACCATTACCAACGTAGTATTTCGCTCTTCAATCATATTTAACAAATGATTTAAAATAAGTTCTCTTAAAAAAGAGTCAATAGAATGGATAACTTCGTCAATCAATAGTATTTTTGGGTTTACGGCACTTAATAAACTTAGATGAAATATTAATTTTTGACCGGTGGATAACTCTGAAATCCTCTTATTCATATTTAATTTTGTTTTATCAAATAATGATGAGTCAAAATCTTCAATACCATAAACTCTTGTATGAAACTTAATTGCATCAGTTAATTTCATATTTTCATAAAGCTTCATTTGATCCGATATAAAACCAATCTTTAATTTTGGATTATCACCAAGTTGTTTAGAATATTCTATTACTCCGTTTTGAGGATATAATACGCCTGCCATCAATCTTAATAAGGTTGTTTTTCCGGTACCGTTTATTCCTGTAATCAGAGTGGTTTCCCCTTCCTTAATATTCAAATTAAAATTATTAAAAACAGATTGTTTTTTATATGCAAAACAGATGTCTTTTAATTTAATCATTTTTTTTCTCCATTATTTTTTTTATTATTGAGATTAATTCTTTCGGTGTATATCCAAGACTTGCAATTTTCTTTAAAAATGTATTTACTTCCTTTTGAAATATTTCCGACTTACCTTTTTCAATTTTATTTTTGTCCACTTTTACAAAATAGCCCGAGCCTCTTCTTGAATAGAGCAAACCTTCTGTCTCCAACTGATTGTATGCCTTCATAATAGTAATGGGATTGATGTTAAAACGATTTGAAATATCTCTTATTGAAATAAGCTTATCGTTGTCATTGAGCTTATTGCTAAATATTGCTATTTTAACCGCATCTTTAATTTGTTCATAGATAGGAATTGCAGATTTTAAATTTATTTTCAAGTCAAAATGCTTTGTATCAAATTTCCTTCGAGGTCCCATAATTGCTTCTCCTCATCAATTGATTTTCGCTTATAAAACTAATTCAAAATAAATAGATATTATCCACTTATTTTTCAACTGATTTATATATATAATACAGTAAACCGGTTTTGTCAACAAAAAATTAATTTTTTATTGTTTAATATAAATTTATCACTACTGTTTTAAAGACCTTCTACAACTTTGATGAAAAACCAAGGAATAATCCGAAAAATTTTGACCTATTTTATGAAAAAAATAGTGTAAGTTTGATATTAAAGTAAATAATCAATAAAAAAACCAACGCAATCCAAGTTGATTAAAATTTTAGGTAAATCCAAAAACTTGACAATAGAGTAGGTTTCTTCATATAATAATATATGGACAGGAGGTTGTTATGAAAAATAAAATTTTATTATTTGTGGTACTCTTAACCTTTGTGATAATTCCGAATTTGGTATCACAATCACAGAGTGAGTTGAGTGAAAAAATTAAAGATGAAACTAATCCAGTTACAAAACTTGAACTTCTTGAACAGTTTAAGGAAAAATACAGTAATGAAGAAAATTTAAAAACGATATTGTTACAGTTATCCGCTGTTTCCTTTAAAGCAAAGAAGTATGCAAAAACAATTGAGTATGCTGAAAAAACATTGAGCGATGTACCGCAATTAAAGGATAAAGAAAAAATCAAAATATATTTATGGCTGGCTAATGCCTATTATGTAACAAAAAGTGATAGTAAAAAAGTGATAGAGTATGCCGAATTTTGTGCTGAGTTGGGAAAGAAGTTAAAAGGTGATAAAGAAAAATCCAAGTATACAAAAAAATTTATTGTTCCGGCTTTAAGAATACAGGCAAAGTTATATGTTTCTGATCCTGATCCTGAGCGAGTTATTTTATCTGTACCTGTAATCCTTGAGGCATACAAACTTGATAAATCAAGAAGTAACGAAAAACTTATTCTGGACATTTCAAAGAAATTATATAATGCTAAAAAATATCAAGAGGCTGTACAGTGTGTTGAAGCCATTTACAATGAGGAAAAACCCAAGAGAAAATATATCGATCAATTAGCACTGTGTTATAATAAATTAGGTGATAAGGCGAAGGCTATAGAGTTTTATAAAAAGTCCTATTCTATGCGTTCCACTGCAAAAACTGCCTGCAAATTAGGAATAATGTACAAGAAAAATACTGAGCAGGCGATTGAGTTTTTTGCCGATGCTTTTGTTTTGAGCGGAATGAGAAAAAGATCTAAGTATTATAAATATTTAAGACAACTTGTTTATAATGTTAAGATGAAAGGTAAGCCTGAGCCTAAGCAAAATGCCTATTACGAAGAAGTAATAAGTGCTGCAAAAGAAAGAACAGGAAAGTAAGTATAACAATTCGACTCAATTCTAATTTTAAAGGTATTTTTTTATATGAGCGTAGATTCGTTCTACATCAGTGTTCTTGGGGAGAACGGATAGTATTTTTTCGATATATTTTTCATGTTGTATTATCTTAAATGTTTTATTGAAATTAATATCGTATATCCAGCTTAGTTGAAGTATTTTAAAATCTATATCGCCTTTTAATAATTTTGAGTCAACGCATTGATTTGATAAAAAAGTTTCTATGACTTCATTAGCGTATGATGTCGTACGCGGAAGTTCAAGATCGAGTGCTGGATTATCAGTTTTTTTACTTATGTAATAACTGGTTAAAACGTTAAAAATATCAAGTTTATCGGCATCTCTAATAAGTTTTGAGTAAAGAATAGTTTTTTTATCTTTCAGAGTGTTTGGTAATTTTTTTAGATTATGAAACCTAATTGCTGAGAGTATAATATCTTTATATTCTGATTTATTTATTATCTTAGTCTCTTTTAAGATTCGAAGTCCCAAGATTGCATGATTTTCTGATTTCTCATCACTGAATGTATTATATTTTTTAAATTGAACAAATCTTCCAATATCGTGAAACAGTGCTATTGCTTCAGCGATATTTTTTTTCTGTTCCGTGAAGTTTAAGGATGAACATAGTTCTAATATATTTGCACAAACTCTCTTAGTATGGTCTTGCTTTAATTTATAATTTTTATTTTTATATTGATTTGAGCCAAAAAAACTCCCAGTATATTTTTTGAAAAAAACTCTGTAATTATTTATCTCTGAGGATAACATTTAAAAATAATGATGAGTTGCAAGTATTAAATTTAATATTTGCAACTCACTAAGTTTAATACTCTATTTACCGAGTGTTGCTACCATTACAGCTTTAATGGTATGCATTCTGTTTTCAGCCTCATCAAAAACAATTGAATGTTCTGATTCAAAAACTTCCTCGCTGACTTCCATAGATTCGATACCGAACTTTTGAAAGATTTCTTCTCCGATTTTAGTATCTCTATTATGAAACGCCGGAAGACAATGAAGAAACTTTACATTTGAATTTCCCGTTTTTTTAATGACATCCATATTCACCTGAAAAGGTTTCAATTTTGCAATTCTCTCTTCCCATACGGAGTCAGCTTCTCCCATAGAAACCCATACATCCGTATATAGGAAATCAACATCTTTTACTGCCTCGTCAACATTATCCGTTATTGTAATTCTTGCACCTGTTTCTTTTCCTATTTTTTTACATATATTAATCAACTCTTCAGATGGTTGGTAATCTTTGGGTGCAGCAGCTCTAAAGTCCATTCCCATCTTAGCGGCACCTACCATTAATGAATTGCCCATATTATTTCTACCGTCACCAAGATAACAAAATGAAATCTTATTAAGAGTTTTATCAGAATGTTCCATCATTGTCATAAAATCGGCTAAAATCTGAGTAGGATGATATTCAGTCGTAAGTCCGTTCCACACGGGAACACCGGCATACTTACCAAGTTCTTCAACTATATCTTGTCCAAAACCTCTGTATTCAATACCGTCAAACATTCTACCGAGAACTCTAGCTGTATCTTTCATGGTTTCTTTATTGCCTATTTGTGAGCCTGAGGGACCTAAATATGTAACGTGAGCACCCTGATCAAGAGCTGCAACCTCAAATGCACATCTTGTCCTTGTTGAAGCTTTTTCAAATATTAATGCTATATTTTTACCATCTAACATTTTTTGTTCTGTTCCACTATACTTTGCCTTTTTTAAATTAATTGACATATCCAATAAGAATTTTATTTCTATTGGAGTGAGATCTAATAGTTTTAGAAAATTTTTGTTTCTTAAATTATAAGCCATCTTATTTCTCCTTAATTTTTATATTTTAGATTTTTACGTTCTGTGTATAGAGCAACGCCCTTAGCGTTTAACTCAAAGTCAGTTTTAATTAATTGTTTTTCGTCTTCACTTAAGTATGAATCTCTATGATTGTTTA
>CAYOTE010000138.1:0-6804 GCA_964406785.1 uncultured Clostridia bacterium | reverse complement strand
ACAAGTATTCAAGGAATATATCTTAAAATAGAAAAGGGGATAATTGTAGATTATTCAGCCAATGAGGGCTTTGATACATTAAAAAATATAATTGAAACCGATAAGGGCTCTCATAGATTGGGCGAAGTGGCACTTGGAATGAACAGCGGAATAACCAAGGCTTTAAAACATCCTCTCTTTGTTGAAAAAGTCGGCGGAACCTTACACATAGCCATAGGAGCGAGTTATGACGAGCCTTATTCAAGAGAAACAAATTCAAAAGAAGGCAAGGATGTAATAGAAAAATGTGTACTTGACGGTGTATTAAACAGGTCGGCACAACATGTTGATATTGTAACGGATTTTAGAGGCGAAGGAGCCGGTAAATCCGTTTATTTTGATGATATTAAATTGGAAATAAGGGATAATATTTGGGTTATTCCTGATAAAAACGCATAAAAGATAGGATTTATTATTTTTTTTACGGTTTTTATTCCTGTTATAATTCCGATTGTTTTCGGATATGTGTTCCGGCTATTAAATATATTTGATGAAAGAGCAATCGGTTCATTAAGAAAATTCATTATTGAGGTTACCGTTCCTTTTCTTATTTTCAAGAATTTATTCAAAGCAAATGTCAGTGATTTGAATCAGGTATTTCCTGCAGCATTGTCTTTTTTTATCTTAACCGGTTTTTTCACTCTTTTACCTCTTTTATTTATAAAGTTATTTGGCACCCATTTTAAACTAACTGAAGAGTTGAAAAACACTTATTTATTTTCAACATTTATGGGCAATTATGCATTTCTCGGTTGGGGGATAATTTATTCTTTTTATGGTGAAAGGGGCTTTACGAGGGCTGTATTTTTCACTATGTTTTTTTGGGTTGTTTTTTTATTTTGGGGTTTTGTATTATTATATTTTAAAAACAAAAGAGTTAAAGAGAATAAAGATAACAGTTTTATCAAAACAGCTATCATTAAGGCAGTACCTCCTTTAATTGCCGCTATACTTGGAATGATATTAAATGTTATAAACTTAAATATACCAGATGTATTATGGAATTTTATTTTGGAATTTGCCGCGTTAACTATTCCAATGATTTTATTTACAATTGGTTTGAATTTCAAATTGAGAATAAAGCTTAGTAAATTTAAAATTGTAATATTTACATCTGTATTTAGGTTGATTTTAGGTTTTGTCTTAGGACTTTTTACAATATTTTTTATAAAGATTATTTTACCTATTGATAATTTAACAATTAAAATAGTACTCTTGGAATCTATTATGCCGACAGCAACAATGAGTGTTTTTTTTATTGATTTTACTAATATTGATAAAGAACTTATGGCAAGTGTAATAACCTTATCAACCTTATTCGCTTTAATAACCATACCTATGTGGTTTTTTGTGATAGAAAACTTGATTTAATCTCCTTTTTTGTTAAAATACACTTATGCTTGAACGAGTGTGGAAATTTTTTATTTTGTGTTCTATCACTCTCTATATTTCATTACCACTATTCAATCAGTATTACAATATTCATAATTATACCATTAAAAACGGATTACCATCAGGAGTAATTTACGATTTAACTCAAAGTAATTCAGGAGAGATGTGGTTTGCTTCAAATGTTGGTATTTTGGAGTTTGATAATTTAACTTGGAAAATTCACAAAATAAAACAAAATAAAGCGATTTTTGATTCGGTATTTCCAATTAAATGGATGACATCTGATAAAAAAAAGATATATGCCTTTTATGATTCAATTAAATCCGGTGGTTATTCTTATTATAATAATAAATGGCATAAAATTAACGGTCCGTCAAAAGAAAATAATACAACTCTTATCACGGGAATAAATTTGACCACAATAAATAAAAAAATAATAATTGGTATTGGAACATACAAAAAAGGTTTATATCTTTATAATTTTAAAAAATGGCGTCATATAACAAAAAAAGACGGTTTACTTGAGAATGACATTATATCTATTGATGCATACAAAGGGAAATTTTATATTGTAACTAAAAAAGGTATTTCTATATTTTCGGAAGAGAATATTGACAATAGTATTAATAAATTCTTACCTGATAGAGGTCGGGGAATAACTGGCATACGTGTTGTCAAAGTTGATGGCATAAGAACTATATGGATAGCAGGTTCAAATTGGATAGGACAATTCAAAAAAGGGAAATTTAAAAAAGTTCTTAATCTTAATTTTCAAATTAGTAGAGAATTGGGGAAATATTTAAGTTTTAGAAAAACGATAATGGAGTATGATAAAAGAGGGCGAGTTTTTTTCGGCAATGCGAAAGCTTTCTATTTTTTAGATTTGCGAAGTGGTAAAGTTAAAAAGCTTGATTCTTATAACGGAACAACAACAAGTGGGATTACAGCTATACTTCAAGATAGAGAACTCAATATTTGGACAGGAACAAAACGAGGTATAAGCAAGATTGCTTCATTACAATTTGAAAATTACAGTTGCAAAAACGGTTTACTTGAAGATGAGGTTACAGCTATTGCAGAGCTATCTCCAAATAAATTTATTTTTGGACATAACAACGGTTTGACGGTATTTACAAAAAACACTTTTAAAAAAATATCATTAGAAAAATTATTAGGCAATAAAAGATTGTCCAACTCAAGAGTGTTTGATATATTTGTAGATAATCGGAAACGAGTATGGGCAGCTGCCGGAAATGCAGGTTTATTCCTTTTTAATCTGGAAAAAGGATTTAATTTGATAAAACATTGGAATTGTAAAAGTGATGAAGAATATATTAGTGTTCAAGCTGATAAAAATAACAATATTTGGGTAGCTGGAAATAACAACATATGGAAACTGAAAAAATGGAAACTTTTAGAAATTAATAATAATATATTAAAACATTTTCCAACACGTAAGATATATGTATCCAAAAATAATAATATATATTTTGCCTCCTCTACCCATGGAGTTTTTGTATTAAACAATAGAAAATGGGAAAACCATTATTCAAATAGCAATCCTCTTTATAATTCGACCTATGTTGTTTCATCTTATAAAACAAAAAGAATTCTCGTTGGTAGTGCCGGAGGATTATTAGAGGTAAAGAATGGACAATTGGCTTTATTTTCACAATTTAAATGGAGAATAAATTTACCTGTATATTTTATAACTAAGGATAAAAAAAATAATTATTGGATTGGGACTAACAGAGGAATAATAAAATTCAATGATAATGCTTATAGATATTTTACATATATTGACGGATTAGTAGGAATAGAGACAAATAGAGATGGTGGTTTTGTTGATAGCCTCGGCAATTTGTGGATAGGAATGGACCAAGGTGTTTCAAAATACACACCGAATATGATAGAAGTGCCATATGTGAAACCACTTTTAAAAATAACAAAGGCAAGAACAAATAGTATTTATCATTCATTAACCAATAAGATACAATCTCAGGGTAAGACTACTTTGGAGTTTTTTTTTAAGGGGATTTCTTTTATAGATATAAATCCATTGCGATATAAATATAAATTGAAAGGATATGATACTGAATGGAATTCTAATACATTCAGAAACGGATATGTAAGATATGATAATGTCCCCGTTGGGAAATATTCTTTTTCAGTCAAAGCTATTAACGGGCGAGGAATCGAAAGTAAAATTTGTACACTTGATAATATAGAAATTCGTCCACCGTTTTATTTGACATATTGGTTTTTGTTACTATTAATATTTTTAATATTAGTATCAATCTTATTGTTTAATAAGTATTTTAAACAAGTCAAAATTTCAAAATTATTAAAGAGAGAAATCTTTAATAAAAACATTCAATTAAAAAAATCTTTGTTAAACTATCAATATCTATTTGAAGAATCTCTTGATTGTATTTTTACATCAACTCCTGACGGTAAATTTTTATCCATTAACAAAGCAGGATTAGATATGCTCGGATACAAAACTTTGAAAAAACTTTCAGAAAAGAATATACAAAGCGAGATATATGTTGATGAAAACTTAAGAAATGAGTTAAAAAAACAAATGAACAAAAATGGCTTTGTTAAAAACTTTGAAAGTACACTAAGAAGAAAAGATGGGACTGAATTGATTGTATTGGAAAGTTCATATCTTATAAAAAACAGTCAGGGTGATATTATAGGATGTAGGGGAATAATAAGAGATATAACCAAACAACATCAATTACAAGCTCAACTTGTTCAAGCACAAAAGATGGAATCTATAGGACTTCTTGCCGGCGGTATTGCACATGATTTTAATAATGTACTAAGTGGTATTTTGGGATATGCCAATTTATTGAAACGATTTCTTATAAAAGATAAAAAATTGTACAAATATATAATTACAATTGAGAAGAGTGCGGAAAGAGCTGCCGATCTGACGGCAAAACTATTGGGCTTTGCCAGAAAAGGTAAATACAACGTATCTTTAATAGACATGAATCAAATAATTATAGAGGTTATCAGCCTGCTTCATCCGCTAATTGATAAATCGATTACGTTAAAATCCAATTTAGTAAAATCAAAGTGGTTTGTGGAGGCTGATTCAACGCAGGTTCAACAGGTAATTATGAATATATGTTTGAATGCGAGAGAAGCACTACCTAACGGAGGTATTATAAAAATATCGTCAAAATATATTAAATTAAATTATGATAATCAGCATTTATTTGCTCTAATTGCCAAACCGGGAATGTTTTGTAATATATCCATAGAAGATAATGGCTTTGGAATAAAGGCAGAAAATATAGCAAAAATATTTGATCCGTTTTTCACAACCAAGAAGGGTTCAAAGGGATATGGCTTAGGTTTATCAATGGTATATGGTGTTTTAAAAAATCATAATGGTGCCTTAAGTGTTAAAAGTATAGACGGAGAGAAAACAATTTTTAATTTATATTTTCCTGTAAATAAAAAGAATAAAGATACGCTTCAAGCCGGTAAATCAATTGATTCCGATACGATTGAGATGTTGAGTAAACTTCAAGGACATGGTACTGTTTTGATAATTGATGATGAAAAGGTACACAGAGATTTACTCGTTACCGTGTTAAGCGATAGTGGTTATAAAACTTTGCAGGCATCAGACGGAGTGAAGGGAATTAAATTGTTTTCATCAATTAAAAAAAAGATTGATATTGTTATTCTTGATATGTCTATGCCTAAGATGAGTGGAGATAAGGTTTTCCTTGAGTTGAAAAAAATATCTCCAAATGTCAAAGTATTGGTTAATTCCGGGTATTCATTAGATGAAAAGATACGCTCGATACTGAAATATAGCGGGACTGATTTTATACAAAAGCCATTTAAACCAAGAACTTTACTCATAAAAGTAAAAACAATGATTGAAGAAGTATTAAACAAAGATTAATTATTTGTACATTATTTTCTAAATTCTTTAATAAATAAACCGATATAAGTTAATATGAAGAAGTTGATGATTTTGTTTGTTACTATTGTACTGATGAGTGCATGTTCTGTTTTTAATGATATTGCGGTTGAGAAGTCATCTTATATTCCTGTTAAAAAAATGGGGACGATGCTTAATGACTCGCTTAGAGTACCCTACTTAAAAAATAAAGAAACCGGCGTGTTGACATTTGCGAATCTAAATGAATTAAATAAAACAGATGCTCTCGGCAGATATCTTCAAGAGCGTCTTATGTTTTATATGTTTAAAAACGGATTTAGATTAAAAGAATTAAGACTGGCAAAACATAATAAATATTTGCCTAAAACCGGCGAGATAAACATCACGCGACTTAAAAGTGAACTAAAAGAATCGGGCTTCGGTAAATTAGAATCAATAGTCGTTGGAACTTATATAGATGCAGGCAACCATTATTATGTGAGTGCCAAACTTATTGAATTAAAGAACGGTTTGATAAGAGCAAGTGGAGAAATTAAAATAATGAAGGGAAAGTATCTTGATAAGCTTACAAGCAATCAACAAGACAAAGGCAAACAATTAATAACATATGAGAGAAAGCCCGTTTTAAACTCAAATATATCAAAATAATTATATAGTTTTTTTTATCAACCTGTCTCTTGGGACAGTCATTTTGCTGGAAAAACCCATGCTGGTTAATAGGATGACAACCCTGTCCTTATCGGGAAGTTCTTCGTAAAAAATGCCTTCCCATCCATCAAAACTTCCCTCGTCAACG
Organism: uncultured Clostridia bacterium; assembly: GCA_964406785.1. Classification (GTDB taxonomy): domain Bacteria; phylum Acidobacteriota; class Aminicenantia; order UBA2199; family UBA2199; genus JAOZTV01. The sequence goes on along the minus strand of CAYOTE010000138.1, from coordinate 646 downwards.
ATAACCTTATCGCCCCTTGTGAATTTATGACGGTTTTTTTTTAGAGTAACAATACCGTTTTTTTCTCTTTTTTTTATCTCTTCGATTTTTTCATTTTCCAATAACCATATACATGTGGAATTGCCCAAAACATTTTTTATTCCCTTTGTATAAATTACCTGATGATAGTATTTAATAAGATCAAATCTTGCAAAAATATATCCTGAAAAAAGAGGAGTAATAACGTTCTTTTTTTCTTTATTTTTCTTAATAGTTTTATAATAGAGAGGCATATATACTTCGACTCCAAGTTTCCTTAAATTAGCTTCGGCAATAGCCTCCTGTTTAGTCTTAACATTGAGCACATACCACGGATTTTCTGTTTCTGTTTGCATGGGCAAATCATAATTCAATTTCGCCTATATGTCAATATCTATTCAGTTTTTATACTTTATTGTGATAACAAAAAATCGTCAAATATGTCCAATATAATTATTTGATTTGTTTATGTATAATGCCGTTCCCTCGATTTAGCTAATTTCATTAGCAAGGAAACGACAAAATTTTATATAGTATTACAGTTTAAGTTTTTTTCTCAATTCTTTTGAAAGTGCTTCTTTGTTAATCATAATATTAATTGTTCTTAATCGGAAATATGCCTTAGAAA
>CAYOTE010000137.1:978-6825 GCA_964406785.1 uncultured Clostridia bacterium | reverse complement strand
ACAATTTTGATTTTTTTTTTATTATTGACAGCAATTTAATTGCCTTGAGTTTAATCTCTTTTCTTACTGTATTCTCAATAAGATATTTATATTGTTGTTCCGCTTTTGCAAAACTATAAACTTTCTCATATAAATTCCCCACTCCTAAAATTTCTCCGTCATCATCGGTACTATCTATATCCTCAATATACTTCGCACCTTTCAACATAAGAGCTGACAGTCCAACTAAATCAAGCTCATTATGAATTACAACTTTTTCAATTAAAGAGAAATCACCCGTTCTTATATAAGAGAAATATATAGATGGTATCATACTCCCATCAATATCATCATCTCTTGATATACCGAGAAGAGTATCACCAAGATACCCAAGTCGCCTTGATTCAAAAGTATTTTTCCATATCACCCTTGACGGATATAAAAAATCCAGATGAGGTAATTTTAATAGAGGGAACTTTTTTCTACACATAATATATCTTGTTTCCATCAGAGGATAATCATAACTTTTCCCGTTATAGGTAACTACGGCTGAAAAATTTTCCGACTTAATAAAATCGTCAACTGCCGATAACATATTTTCTTCAGCACTTATATCGTTAAGAAGAAATATTTTTGTTTTAAAGACTTGTTCCTTAAAAAAGCCAAACCCTAACATAAAAGGTATGGTTCCCGTCCCGCCTGATAATCCTGTAGTTTCAGTATCAAAATAGAGTAAATTGTCAATATTAATACCTTTTACATTTTCATTTGAAAATAAGACTTGTATGGAGTTTTGTGAGATTTCACTCCATTCCGACAATTTAATGTCGCCATAAATATCTTCAATAGAAAAAAAAGATTCAATAATTATAAAGGGTTTTTTCGTATCAATATCTTTGCTTTTTAGTATCGTATTATTAAATTGAGTAACCGTTTTCTTTTTTTTAAGATTGAGCTTAATTAATTTATTGAGCTTGTCTTTTGTTGATAGAGAACTATCACTATCAATTGTTTTCCATTGCCTGTTTATATCACCCTTGTTTTTTGGATTAGCCAAAGATTAACTAATTTTAATTCAATATAAAATCGAACGGGTTATACGCTTTATCATAAAAACGTACTTCATAATGAAGATGAGGACCTGTACTTCTTCCAGTATTTCCTAAATATCCAATAACCTGTCCTCTCTTAACGTAATCACCCTCTTTAACATTAAAAGAAGCAAGATGACCATATCGGGTAGAATATCCATAATTATGATCGATCATGATCATGTTACCCATATTACCTCTTCTTTCTGCTAATACCACATAACCTGCACCCGTTGCCTTTATGTCCTGACCGAGTAAGCCTGAAATATCTATACCGTTATGAAACTCTTTTTGGCCTGTAAAAGGATGGATTCTATATCCAAAAGCACACGACAAATATCCTCTACACGGCCATATTGAGGGCGTTGAGGCTAACTGCGTTTTTTTTTCCTTAATAACACTTAAAACAAAGGCAAGATCTTTCTCGGTTTTGAGAGATTCTTGATTTATTCTATTAGTATCTAATATATCCGTTTTATCTTTTAAATTATCCGTCTTAATAACAGAATTAGTTGTCGACATAGAATTTGTAGAAGAACCACCAACACCAACTTCCTCTATCTTACCTGCAGAAGTCAATCCGGCTATTATCATTATCTTTTCTTTTATTTCTTCCATTTTTTTCAATCTTAACTGATATGTCTTCAAATTAGCGGATAAAACGGCAATTTTTTCCAAATTCACCTTTTTTTCAGTCTTCAATATTTTATTTTCTTTATGATCCAAAGAAACATCAATATACTTTGTAAGATAATCAAATATAACAAAACCAAAAACCAACACAAGTACTGAAACAGCTATTATTGAATTTCTTATGAGTGTTTTGGATACAATAAACTCCTTACTTGATGTCAATGCATCCGACATAATAACAACAGAATAAGTTTTAACCGCTTTAACCTTTTGTCTCATCATACTCCCCGAAATAAATTTACACCATTTTCAAAGGAAAGTCAAGCATTATACGATACTACCGTGATTTTTTTGTTTTTTTTGTAAAATTATTATGATTTCAAAACTTTCATCAAGAATTTTAACAAAATTTTAACAAAATATTTAAAACACTTGTTATAACAATAACAAGTAAAGTTATTGTATTAAATGAAGGATAAGTGTACTATTTTTACAATGAAACGATTGAGCTTAACGCAGTTAGAACGCGGTTATTAGACATTGCAGTAAAGTTTTGGATAAAATTTAGACTGTAATCTTTGCAGTAAAATATAAAAAAGTGCTATAATAGTTTTAGGAGATAATATGAAAAGAATAATTTTAGTAACAATTATTAGTTTGTTGATGACAGGTTTTGTTTTTCCCAAACAGGACAATAAATTAACATATAAGAAAAGACAGCCTGCACCAATTCTTAAAAAGATTAAAGATTTAAGAAATGATGACATTAAAAAAAACAATATTATTACCAAAAACATAATAAAAAAAGAAAAAAAAATAAGAAAAAAAAATCGTTTTATTATTAAAACCGACCTTAGAGGTGTTTATCCACCAAAATCCTATAGAGAGTTTAAACAGGCATTTCATTTTGCACCTGTTGCTCAATATTATACATCAACCTGTTGGAGCTTCTCGGGTACATCATACTATGAATCTGAAATATTCAGATTGACAGGAAAAAAAATCAAACTATCTGAAATGTGGACGGTCTATTATGAACTCTTAGAGAAGTCAAAGGCATTCATTAATAAACGTGGAGAATCATATGTCTCAGGTGGCAGTGAGACTAACGCAATCAACAAAACATGGAAAAAATACGGTATTGTTCCTTTGAATGTTTACACGGGAGAAGAGGTAAAGGGTAAACTTTATGATCACATTCCTCTTATGAAGGAATTAAAAAGTTATCTGAATTACATAAAAGCAAATAATCTTTGGAATTTAAAAACAAATATGAAGAGCGTTGAAATTATTCTAAATAAGTATATGGGGAAACCGCCCGTTTCATTTACTTTCAAAGGTAAAAAATATACGCCTTTGCAATTTTTAAAAAATGTAACCGGTTTAAATATGAATGATTATTATAGCCTTATGTCAACAAAAAAAGTTCCGTTTTATACATTTTCCGAGTTTGAAGTACCTGATAATTGGTGGTTTTCTAAGAAGTACTTAAATTTACCGTTAAACGTCTGGTACAGCATTATTAAAAAGACAATAAACAAAAACTATACAATCGTAATAGGTGGAGATGTATCGGAGCCCGGTAAGATGTGGGAAAATGACATAGCATTTATACCGAGTTTTGATATTCCTGAAAATTATATCAATCAGGATTCAAGAGAGTATAGAATATATAATCAAACAACCGGAGATGACCACGGAATACACTTGGTAGGGTATAAAAAGTTAAAAGGAAAAGATTGGTTTTTAATTAAAGATTCAGGTAGATCAGCCAGGCACGGTGCTAAGATAAATAACGGTTATTATTTTTTTAGAGGGGATTTTATAAGATTGAAAATGCTTACCTTTACCGTACATAAGGATATGATAAAAAACATATTAAATAAAGTAAAAAATAAATAATTGTTTTATTTTTAAATTAATCTTTAGGATAAAATATGGAGAAATTGGAATTAATAGATGTAGAAGATGCAAGCAGACGTAATATTTTATACGTTACGGCAAAATCAATTTCCACAATTGGTTATTCTCTTTTATCGAAAGTATATGTAGATTTGCCCGAAGAGGTTAAAACTATTAAAAATAAAAATCCAAATTCCGTGTTCTTATACTCAGGTTTACATAAGAGTCTCTGGGAAACGACGGGTATTCTTGTCAGCTTGGATAAAAACGGTTTAATTATACCGGCAGTAGGAATGGGCGATAATCTTATAAAGGGTAAGTTATTTTTAAAAATAGTAAAGCAACTGAGGATATTTTTAATAAAACGAGGAAATACCAGAGCAGATTTAATAAGCTCTGCTAAAATGCTTAAAAAATATGTACTAAGCTATATGGCTAATGGTTTGGATGTGATGCTCTTTCCTGAGGGAACACGAAAAACTATACCTTCAAAAGGTGAATATGGTGGGTTTTTTCCAACTGCATTTGATGCACTATTGGATTACGAAAAGTACAAAGACGATATAAGTAAAAAGAATAATTTACCAACTTATGATTTTTATATTATACCATTTAATGTTGATTATTCACGTGTCAGGGAAGCCTTTGAAATGATTAGAGAAAAGAATACTCCAAGAACACTAAAATTATGGGATTCAATTAAGATGTTAAGGCATTTAAAAACAATTTTCGTGAGTTACGGAAAACCGATAGATATTAAAAAGCATCTTGATAAGTCAAGAAAAGAATTAAGCGTAATGGCAAGAAAAGAGTGTTTAAACTTAGTAAAAATACTTCCTATAAATATTGTTGCAACCGCTGTTCTTGAAGCCTTTAGTAATGACAAGGATAAGAATTATGATAAGGATTTGGATAAGATTTATTACTATATTGAAAAAACCATTGAGAGACTCTTAGATTACAAAAATAAATTCAGAGATTTTACGGCAAACGATGATCCGAAGTCTATATATAAAAAAGTGGCATCATACGAAAAATTATTTAGAGCACCTAAGCAAAAAGATACTGCTTATTTTAAACTTTATTCAAGTTATATAGGGCATTACCTAAAATAGATATAAACCGATTTATTGTAGGTGTAAATTTTTGTACGATTTTTAAGTAATCATACGCAGAATTAAATCCAATTCCAGCTCAAAATTAGGAGTTAATATATCTTTCCCCAAACTTTCTTTAATCTTTTTTATTTTCCAAAATTTACCTTCCTCTATCTCATCATGATTAACTATAATTGATTTATTATATTTCCCTATAAATATATGCACCAACTCAGATTCCACAGGACTTGTCCAGACATATTTCCCGATTAAAGTAGCTTGGATATCTTTAATATTTAATTCTTCAACCATTTCTCTTTTTAAGGCATTCTCTATGTTTTCTCCGCTACTGACATGACCTCCAACTGCCGTGTCCCACTTACCCGGTTGGGTTTTTCTTGTCATAGCTCGTTTTTGTAAAAATATTCTATTCTTATCATCAATAATATGAAGATGTACAACAGAATGAAGCATACCGGGACCTGAGTGACAAATTGTTCTCGGTGCCTTGCCTTTTATATTACCCTCTTCATCAACAATATCAAACCACTCATCGTCCTTATAGATGACATCCCATTGTTTTTTTTTCATCTTCTTCTTTATAAGTTCAAATACAAAATATATTCCGAAAATAATATAAAATAAGCCTCCGCTTATAAACGCCCAAGCACCCTTGGACATAAAAAATGCGGAATAAAAAATCAATATCGTATGCAATAAAAACATAATAAAAATGACCTTTAAACTTTCCCTCATTTTATTTATTTGAGCATCGTCAAAATCAATCCCCTTCATATATCTCTGAGTCATCATCATGATAACATTGACAGGTGAATAGATAGAAACAGCAAGAATTACACAAAATATCAACTCAATAATACCGGGCTTAACAAGAAAAAATATAGGAGCATTGAATATAATTGAAATAAGACCTAAAATTAATATTAAACCAACATCCAATAAAATAAATTTATCTACGGTCTTATCCTTAACATAGGAAAAAAATAATTCAGCTATTCCCAATATTATAGCTGTTATAAGTCCTATGGTAGTACCCCATATAGAGTCAACAATTATAAAGACAAAAAGGGGCAAAAAACCGGGTGCAAGAGTCTTAAATAAATCATACTTATTCATAGTAAAAT
>CAYOTE010000137.1:0-968 GCA_964406785.1 uncultured Clostridia bacterium | reverse complement strand
TTCATAAACGAATATTATATCAATACCTTTTATGTGTCAATAACCATAATCCCTGAAATACGCCCTAATATGATTATTTTTTGTTTTTTATACAAAAGTTTAAAAGAATCCAAAAACCAAAACTCTAATGCTGATTTCCACTGATTTCGTTACTTACTATTGCTCCAAAGGACTTAATCCTGATTCATATATCCCCTTGGTCATTAAGTCAATAATCTTATATGTCCCTAAAGTTCTGGCTCTTAAAAAACCATTCCATGCAGATTCTGCAAATCTCCCGTTATCCCTGAGATCAAACAACCATTGATTGGCAAATTCTGGTGGTCCGGGAGGTTTTAAACCGGCATTTATTTCTCTAAGCCATTGTCGGTTTAATTTTTCATGTGGTCCTATTGACGGTGCTAAAAGAATAGGAATTCCAAGCCCAGAATAAAAAGACAATTCACTTGGTTTTGTCCAAAGAATATCTGTACTTCTCAAAGATTTATTAAATTTCCCAAAATAATCATTAATATCATTGCTATAAAGTATTTCTATTGTTTTGTTAAGTTCTGAATGCAATTGACGTTTATTCACATAGCTTAAAATTTTTTCATAAATTATTTTCCGAATTCCTGCTGAAAATTTTAATTTAATCTTACCTTCCAATAATTTATTTTTTAATGCACCAAGAATAACATCAACATACTCAACCTGAGCACCTGCACCACCTATCGCAAACATTACGGTAAATATAAGTTCTTCTTTTGGTGGAATCTTTTTTTTATCCAACCAATAAAGAATGGCCTTTTCATGAAGGTTAAAAAATTTTCGTTCTGGATCAAGTCTCAATAATCTATTAAAAAGATCCTCTTTTAGTATTTCTAATTTTTCTCTGCTACCAATATTCTCAAGAGGTAAAGGGAAACCTGTTAGATAAATATTTTTTTTTTCAACACCATAACTTAGTAAACGCCATTTTACCTGAG
>CAYOTE010000136.1:0-6852 GCA_964406785.1 uncultured Clostridia bacterium | reverse complement strand
TGATTAAGTTTTTTAATTAATTTCTTAAGAAGTATAAAATCCTCATCGTTTTTCTTATAGGAAAAAAAAACCAGAGAATCATTTGCCTTATTCGATATAATGAAAAGAGAGCCAATGTTTGGTAAATTCCCAAGAGCTTTTGAAAGATATGTTAATGCTTCGTTAAAATTTTTTGTACTAATTCCAATTTTTAGAAACTCTTCCAATAAATTACCGTAACAATCTTTAAGTTGATCTGTTTTAAGATAGTTCATACTTTTGGAATTTGAATTTTTTATTTCCAAACTCTTATCTTTTTTTAATTCGGGGACATATCTTGTTGATATATCAAAATCTTCTAAATCTTTTAAAGTAGATATTTTAAGTGTAAAGTCAAGCTCTCCTAATAAAAAAGATTCTCCCTCTTTTATTTCTGCTTTTTTAATTTTTCCCCCTTTAAAAAAAGAGCCGTTTATCGAGTTCTCATCTTTAATCAAAATTGAATCAACTCCAACCTCTATTGATAAATGATTACGTGAAAGCACAGGATTATCCACTACTATATCATTGTTATTTCCTCTTCCGAGGGATAGCTTTTGTTTTAACAATGGGAGCCTTTTTAAAAACCCATCCTGCATATATAAGAGATATTTCATAATATTAATTATACATATATAGCAAAAAAAAACAATCCTTTGTTTATTGATAATCATATAGAATGTTCGTAAAAAAACCTGAATTTTTAATATTTGTTTTACCTTATCTCATAAAAATTAATTTTTGTGGAATTTGCTGTATTATAAAGTTTTTTTCAGTCATAAATTTCTTTATATACTGACCGCAGTTGCTTCCTATTTTATTTTCTTCGAGTTCACCTATGCTTATAAGGACTTCAAAACCGGATTTTTTCAGAGCTTTTACGGATTCATTTTCGTTTATCAGTGAATTATTATATAAACCGTTATTAATATTATTTTTCTTTGCAGAAATCGTAGGATTTATCGGAGTTAATTTTATTAAAAATTTATCGGGATTAAATGTACTATTAATGATTTTATGGTTAATAAAGTATTTATCGGATATGGCAAAATTTAAAGTTATCTTTCTATCACCATTGGAAAAAAAGCGTTCTCCGAAGTCTGAGATTTTTTTTAAATCCCATTTTTTTATAGGAATTAAATTATCTCTTTCATGTTTATCGGTGGAATGAATTGAGAATTGCAATTGGAAATGTCCGTTTGGATACAAGTCGTTTTTAATTAACATTAGCTCTTCAAAAAAATCGTCTGTTCCCATTGGTGCAACAGATGATATACTCGGCATTAATCCCGGTGCATCAATTTTATTAGGCAATTCTCTTAATACATCCAATACATTCATATTCAATGCCGGCTCTCCCATTCTTGCAAATTGAATTTTAAACTTTTTTGCAGGAACTTTTTTATCGGGATAGGATTCCGTAATAATATATTCTATTTGAGCCATCATATCTTCTTTTGATAACTTCCCGTCGTACCATCCTCCTGCATCACATATTGGACATCCAACGGGACACCCGTAAAGGGTAGATATGATAAACACCCATTTCTCTTCTTTCGGAGTAGGTGGTTGTATAGATTCGACGAATTCGATATATTTGTTTTCTTTAGTCTTAGCAAGGTAAACGAAGGCAAGATTCTCTTTGCCTGATTTTAATAATATTTCCATTAATGCACCTATTATTTTAATTAATTTTAAGTTTTTTGTAAATTTCCATCGCTGCTTTTATTCCGTCGCCCATTGCGATTGAAGATTGCCTGAAATTTTCGTTGGCAATATCTCCTATGAAATACAAAACTTTATCAGCCTGTAATTCTAACCTTTTTTTTAGTATTTGTGAAGATAGAAGAAGTTTTTTTTCTCTTCCTATGGCATACAGTACTATATCAAAATACATCTCCAATTCTTGGGTATTTGTGAGCATTATTATTTTTAAAGTATTATTCTTTAATGAAATATCTTTGATTATTGTATTTTCTTTGTATATTATTGGCTTTTTATAGGATCTTTCCTGTAATATCTTTATAGCCTTTATTTTCTTGCCTCTATTGATGATTATTACTCTGTTTTCTCTTGATAAATTTAAGGCATAATCAAATGCTACGTCTCCGGCACCTACTATTAGAATATCCTTGTCTTTGGGCTGATTAAGATTATAAATGTCAAAGTAAATATGCTCTTTTATCTCTGTGGATAATTTGTCAATTATATTTGGCTTTCTATGTTCTAAACCGGTTGCCATGACAATTATTTTCCCATTTAAAAGTCTTTCTCTTGTACTTAGAATAAAGAGACGCTTTTGGTTATCGTAAGAAATATTTTGGACCTCGTCGTAAAGAGGAGATATGTTCAAATTGTCTAAATGCTTTTTAAATTTAGAAGTTATCTCTTTGCCTGAAATTCCACGATAATATCCGGGTAGATTCTCGATTAAAAAAGCACTTTTTAGTAAGCCCCCGCATTCATTTTTTTCAATAAGTAAAGGAGCTATTCCCGACCTTTTCAACTGAATTGCAGTTGCAATACCGGCAGGACCGGCACCGATAATAATTACCGGATATATTATTTTGTCTTCTGTCATATTAAGCTTTTAATTATTTCGTCTGATAAGAGGGGCGTTGCAAAGCCATGAGATAGATTTATCAGGCTTGATGTATGAAAATCCCTATTATAAGTGGCAGTTGTATCTATACCGAAAAAAACCTCAAAGCCCCTGACAAAGGCTGAACGTGCAGTTGTTTCGCAACATAGATGAGTCATAACTCCCGATATGATTAATTGACTTATCTCTGAATTTACTAATATCTCTTCAAGATTTGTCTTATAAAAGGCATCATACTGAGACTTATGAACTATTAAATTGTCTTTTATCCGTAAATCCTTACTTAGGTCCGATAAGGTATTGGAGTTGGTTAAAATATCTCGCCACCATCTCTCCATATTCATTGCATTATTATCGGTATTCAAATGTCTTGTGAAGATTATTTTTCCGCCTGATTGAAAAATTTGTTCGTTAAGCTTATTAATCCTTGGGATTATTGCTGCCGCACTCGGAATAAATGCATGAGAACCTGAATCCAAAAAAAAGTTTTGCATATCAAGTATAAGTAGGGCTGTCTTTTTAGGAATTAGATTCCATTTTCTCTTCTTATGATACTTGTCAATTCTTTGTTTAAAGATTAAACTCTGTTCATCTATGGTATCTTCTGTAAAGTATATTTCTTTCATATTTGTAAATCAAAGCTTGTCAACTCTTCTTTTTAAGAATTCTTATTAAAAAAAGTTAATAAAAAAGCTATCGTCCTCTATCATGAAAAATGAGCTATGGCAATTATCACAGCTATAATAGCGATAACAAGCAGGGCTATTTTTATATAGCTGTATGGTCTTTCTCCCTGAACCTTACCGGATTGTCCGTTTATAAGAAATCTATAGACTTTATTATTATATTTATACGAACTTATCCAAATGGGTAAAAGGATATGTTTAAATGTAATCTTATTATAGCTTGTATTAGCCGAAAAGACTCTCTGCTCGTCGCCACCTATATCCTGTCTTATTAATGAGTCAACCCCTCTGTCAATGATTATTTTAGCCTTTTCAAATCCATCTTTAATGTCAACCTGATAGGCTTCACTCTTAAATCCGCTTAAATACTTTTCATTAAAGGGAACAAGCTCGCTTAATTTCCATGAGTTCAATTTTTTTGCGATTTTTTCCGGTAGAGATTTACTTGCAATAATCAGTATATCGTCAAAAAAATGAGAAATGGTGCCTGATGCACTACTCCATCTTGTTCTTCTTACCTCTCTTGTTTTTGTAACCGATTGTCCGTTTTCTGTATCCGTATAGGTCTCTGTTACATAATAATATATTCCCCTTTCTCCGGTGTATGAGGATGTAATATCAGAATCGTATGTCCAATAGGGGACATACACGCCGTTTATTTTTCCCTTTGACGTTCTCTCTTTGAGCTTTGAAGGTGCAAACCATAGTTTTGATATCCAAGTTCTAAATAGGGTATTTGCCTTTCTCTTATCAATTACGAAGGGCACAAGAGATTTTGGTCTTAAAACGGAGTTGGGTGTACCGTTTTTAACGATAATATTTGATGAACAGTATGGACACTCATCGGATGTGATATTAGGTGGGAAGGATACTTGAGCACCACAGGTTGTACATTTTACAGATATAATATCAACTTTTTCTTCAGACTCTAATTGATTGGAAATAAAATCTCTATAATTTATCTCCTCAATGACAGCGTCGGAGCCTTCTATTTCGTTTTCAGCACCGCAGTACTCACATTTAAGGTTTTTAGTACCCGGTTTAAAAGAGAGAATCGCACCGCAGTTTTTACAGGCTAATTTACCCTGTTCCGTTTCTTCTATCTTCTGATCAAATTCCATTTTTTCCCTTTAGAGTTGCGGAACCGGAGGTGGAACTTGCCCCAAGAGTGGGGATAAATCCGGAACTTCTCCTGCCTTTGCCCATTTACTCATACCTTCCTTCCAAACAAGAGTCTCTTTGGTGAACTTACCCTGCATTATCATGTTTTTTAAAATACTTTGATGGTATGGTCCCTCTTGTTTTCCCATTAAGGCGACATAGTAGGGGGTTGAACCGGGGATTGGAGGAGGTGCCGCTACCGGAACATTTTGTTGTGGAACGGTATTAGCTTGTCCCTGTTTTTGCATAAACATTCCTCCCATTTGATTTGCCATAGCAAATCCCATGCCCATTCCAATACCTTCACTCGCTGTGCCTCCGGGATTTTCAGCTGCTTTTTCAAGAGAGTTGGCTGCCTGATACTGCATATAATTGTTTAGATTACCTATTACACCCATACTACTTCGCTTATCAATAGCCTCTTCAACTTCAGGTGGGAATGAAATGTTTTCAACGAGGAATTTTGTAAGTTTCAATCCGTATTCTTTAAATTCTTCCTGTACTTTACCCTCTATTAGTTTAGATAACTCATCGTACTGTGTTGCCATATCAATAGCCGGTATTTTACTTTCAGCCAAGGCATCGGAAAATCTGGTTAATATTACATTTTTTAATTGCTCTGTAACTTCGTCTGTGGTAAAAGAACTGTCTGTCCCGGCTATTTGTCTGATGAAAGTTGCCGGATCATCGACCTTCATAGCGTAACTACCAAAGGCTCTTAATCTTATCGGTCCGAATTCAGGGTCTCTCATCATTATCGGGTTTTTTGTACCCCATTTTTTATCGGTGAAATTTCTTGTACTTGCAAAATATATTTCACACTTAAAAGGACTGTTAAAACCGTACTTCCATCCCTTTAATGTAGTAAGAATCGGGATATTATTAGTAGTTAATTGATATCTGCCGGGTTTGAACACATCTCCTACTTGTCCTTCGAAAATAAATACCGCTATTTGTGATTCCCTTACAATTAACTGAGCACCGTTCTTAATCTCATTTCCATATCTTTCAAATCTGTGAAGCATCGTATCGTTTGAATCATCTAACCATTCAATAATATCAATGATTTCCGCCTTTAACTTATCAAAAAAGCCCATCATTCCCTCCTGTTTTATCTATTACATTACTTTAATGATTTATTATAAAATAATGAGAAAAAAAAAGCAATCTTATTTACCCTAAAACTTCAATCAAAATCTACTAAAATGCCAAATACACTCATTTTAACCGAATTAAATTCAATCACTGCATTGCAAAATAGTTATACTATTCTTCATTTAGCTCAATCGCTTAACTTGTTATGATAGATTTTTTCTGACATTTCTCTATAATTTTGATGAAAATTTCAGGAGCTAAAGTTTTTTTTTAAAATGACGAAATACGATTTATGACGGCAGTAAGTGAGATAGCCAGTTTTGCACGGCAGGTTAGTTTTGATAAACTTGTGGAAAGATATCAAAGTGCCGAGATGTCTTCATTAAAAAGTGCTATTGAGGTTGAATCTTTAATTGCCGAGCAGTTGGTAGATATGCTTTCCGAAGTTTCTCCGCATCTTGGCTCCAATATAAATGTATTAGCCTGAATTGTTATAATGTATATATTCTGTGTTTTTCTATAATTTTGATTAGGATTTTAGGTCTGTTAAATTTGACAAATTGGTTGTTTTTTAATAGTATTACTGCAAATGAGTATAAAATTAAGAAAACCTATTGTTGCCGGAACATTTTATTCGAGTGATAAGAATCAATTACGTAAGGATTTGTCAAGTATGATTGTAAGGCAAAAGAAAAACAAAGCGGTTATTGCTGTTTTATCTCCTCATGCGGGATATTTTTATTCAGGTGAATGTGCAGGTAAAACATTTGGTGCTGTTAAAATACCCGATAGAGTTATAATTCTTGGGGTCAATCATAGTGGCATTGGTTATTCTTATGCCATAGATTCCAACGATGAGTGGATAACTCCCTTGGGTAATGTGAAAGTGGATTGGGAATTGAGAGAACAACTTGTGAAAAAATCAAAAATATTTAAGATAGATGAAAGTTCCGGTATTAATGAACATTCGATTGAGGTACAAATACCTTTTTTACAGTATATCAATCCAAATGTTAGAATTTTACCAATATTAATATCCGGTTATAGTTATAGAGATATTGAACTTGGAGGTCTTGAATTAGCCCGATTAATAGAAGAAAATAATAAAGGCGATATATTGATTGTAGCTTCAACTGATATGAGTCATTATATTTCGGCAGAACTTGCAAAAGTAAAGGATGGATTGGCTGTTGAAAAGATAGAAGCATTAGAACCCACAAGATTATTATCAACTGTTATTAATAATAAGATTAGTATGTGTGGAGTATTACCCGTAACAATGACCTTAGT
>CAYOTE010000135.1:0-6924 GCA_964406785.1 uncultured Clostridia bacterium | reverse complement strand
AGTAATGATAAAGTTATAGCAAGCTCCTTGGAAGTTTCAATTTGACGGTTTATAAATTATTAATGTTTTGTTTATATGGATACTTTTCAATATCCATAAAGAAAAAAAGTATGTTATAATATACCTCTTAAGTGAGGATAAAATGAGTAAAGTAGATTTAACGGGAAAAGAAAAAAAATATTTGAGAGGGCTTGCACATGAATTGGAACCTATTGTCTTTGTAGGAAAGCAGGGCATTACCAATAATATTATTGTTGCAATTAACGACGCAATTGATGCAAACGAGTTGATAAAGATTAAGTTTCAAGATTTCAAAGATGAAAAAAAGGAACTGTCAAAGAGTCTTGCGGAACAAAGCAAGACGGAATTATGTGGTTTAGTGGGAAATATAGCGATATTTTACAGGCAGAATAAAAAAAAAGAAAGTAGAAAAATATTTTTTCCAGCGTAGAAATAGTGGAGTAAATGCGGATAAGTATTATTCTGAAATTTTAATATTGTCCGCTTATTATTGAGTATAGTTCTAATACATTCTTTATTGATTTAATTTTAATATTGTTTTTTCCTAATTTTTCAGCCTGTATTTCCGGTAAAATAAAGTTTTTATATCCCTGTCTTATACCCTCTTTTATCCTTTTTTCTATTCCGCCCACAGGTCTTATCTCTCCTGTTAATCCGACCTCACCGATTATTAAGGTGTCTGTAGGCAGAGGAATATTTTTATGACTTGATATTAATGCTGAAATTACGGCAAGATCACCTGCCGTCTCTTTGATATTCATTCCTCCGGTTATATTAATGAAAACATCGGACTTATAAAATGGTATTTTTAATTTTTTTTCAATTACGGAGAGTAGCATTGACATTCTGTATCCGTCGAATCCAACGGATATTCTTCTCGGATTACCGGCAAAAGGACTTTCGGTTACCAGTGCCTGTATTTCCAATAGAATAGCTCTTGTACCCCTGTCCGCAGGAAAAACCGCAAGACCCGGCTCTGTAGAGTCTCTTTGTCCTATAAATAATTGGGATGGATCATCAACTGAAATTAGACCCTTGCCCGTCATCTGAAATACGCCTATCTCATCAACCGGACCAAATCTGTTTTTTTCGGTTCTTAATATCCTGTAATCCGATTTTAATTCACCTTGAAAGTATAAAACCACGTCAACCATATGTTCAAGTGTCTTTGGACCTGCAATGCTTCCGTCCTTAGTTATATGTCCAATAATAAAGACCGTAATGCTTTTGTTCTTTGCCAACTCAATAATTTCGCCTGTTATATATTTTAAGGATGATACCGAGCCTGAAATTAATCCTTTTTTTTGAGAAAATATTGTTTGAATAGAGTCAATTATAAGAAATTCAGGTTTTATTACGTCGATATTATCCTTTACATCTTCTATTGAACCCATTGTCAGTAAATGAATATTGTCAGACTTGATACTTAGCCTATCTGCTCTCCGCTTTATTTGGCTTAGAGATTCCTCACCCGAATAGTATAGAGTATTACTGTTTTTTGATAATAATCCTGCCAATTCCAAGAGTAGGGTTGACTTTCCAACACCGGGTTCTCCTCCTATAAGCACTATGGATTCAGGAACCAATCCTCCTCCGAGTACTCTGTCGAATTCGGTTATATTGGTAGAAACTCTCTCTTGTTGTTTATCATCTATCTCAACTAATTTTATAGCCTTTACGTTTGTATGAAGATGACCGTTTTTATTGTTTTCTTTTTCTTTATAATCTACCTCAATGATTGAATTCCAATTTTCACATTGAGGACATTTTCCATAATACTTCGGACTTTGGTATCCGCATTCAACACATTCAAAGAGGCTCTTTTTTTTCATCTTATCAATAATCCTTTTACTTATACTTATTCATTTATACACATACTAAAAAATTATATTAAAATTATTTTAATATTTTGTCAATAAAAAGCCAAGTACTATTTTTTCTGAGATTTTATGTACTTATATAATTTACCCGTTTTTAACTCGGCAACCAAAGAATCATATCCGCCTTGCAGTATCCTCACATTTTCGTAACCGAGTGCTCTAAGATATAGGTATGTCATACTGGCTCTTACGCTTGATGAACAAAAAATTCCTGTCATTTTATCCTTTTGTATTTCGCTAAGCCTTTCGGGTATTTTATCAACAGGAATATGCAACATTGAAATATTGTGTATAAGATTAAAGGATATTGTCTCATATTCTATCATTGATCTTACATCTAAAAGAACTGCCCCTTCTGTTTTAAGGAGAGCGTCGGGACTTATTTTATGTTTACTATTTCCAAAAAATTCAAAATCCATTGATTGCAATACCTCTTCGATATTTTTATTTCTTTCCATTTTATCCTCCTAAAAAATCTATGATTTTTTTTTTAATTTGATTTCTTATTTTAATTGTTTGATTTAGTTTATCTTTTAAATTTCCGCTAATTGATGACGGGTCCTTAAATCCCCAATGTAATCTCTTGCCTTGACCCGGGAAATAGGGGCATTGCTCCGCAGAGGTCTCATCGCAAACGGTTATTACATAGTCAAATCTTATATGTCCGTCAATAAATTCATCAACTGAATTTGTCTTATTATTTGAAATATCAATATTATCTTGCCTCATTGCCTCTACTGCAATGGGATTGAGCTTTCCCGGTTGTAATCCTGCACTATAAGTATTAAACCTTTCAGGTGCAAGATGTTTAACATAAGCTTCTGCTATTTGGCTTCTTGCCGAGTTATGAATACATATGAAAATTATATTTTTCATAATTAACTCACTTCGGATTTTGGAAACCAATGCTTCGTCCTATTGGCAATTTTAACCAATGTCAGCATAACCGGTACCTCAACTAAAACACCGACAATTGTTGCAAGTGCAACGGGAGATGTTGTGCCAAATAATGCTATTGCTACTGCTACCGATAGCTCAAAAAAATTTGATGCTCCGATTAAACCTGCCGGTGCGGAAATATTATGCGGTATTTTAAGCTTTTTAGCCGTTAAATATGCAATAAAAAACACAAGAAAGGTTTGAATGGTAAGTGGAATAGCAATTAATAAAATATGCAATGTATTGTTAATAATTGTATTTCCCTGATATGAAAATATAATTATTAAGGTAAGCAATAACCCTCCAATGGTAATATTATTAAACTTTGGGATAAAGGTCTTATTAAAATACTCAATTCCTCTTTTTTTAATTACCTTTGTTCTTGTAAATATCCCTCCGACAAGAGGTATAACGACAAATAGAATAACTGAGAGCAACAGGGTATTCCAAGGTATTTTAACACCACTGATACCAAGTAATATTGCAACAATCGGAGTGAATGCAATAAGTATTATTAAATCATTTGAAGCAACTTGAATAACCGTATATGCAGGATTTCCATCTGTTAAATGGCTCCAGACAAATACCATGGCAGTACATGGAGCTGCACCGAGAAGAATTGCACCGGCAAGATAGTCTTTTGCTAACTCATTTGGTATTAATGTTTTGAAAATAATGAAGTAAAATAAATAGGCAATACCGTACATGGTAAATGGTTTAATTAACCAATTAACAACCCATGTAAGTATGAGTCCCTTAGGGTTTTTAGCAACGTTTTTAACACTAACAAAATCGACTTTTATCATCATAGGATAAATCATTAACCATATCAACACTGCAATCGGAATTGATATATGTGCATATTCAAGCTTACTGAGAAATTTTGGTATATACGGAGCGTACAAACCTATTAAAATGCCTGTCAGCATACATAGAAAAACCCAAAGGCTGAGATATCTTTCAAAAAAACTAATGCCGTTTTTTTTTAATTTCATTTATACACTCCCTTAGCTCTATGGGATACATTACACATATTATTTTCCCCCTTGCTTTCAATCCATTTATCAAGCTTAATTTTAAGTTCCTGCCATTTTTCCTTATCTATGCTTTGCCTTATTATTTTAATGAATTCCAATTTGTTTATATTGAGATTCTTATTTATTGTATAGTAAACCCATATGTTTTTCCTATTATCAGAGAGAATATTAGAATTAAGCAGATATCTTAGATGTCTTGAAGCCTTTGATTGTGTAAGCTCTAATACATTCTCTATATCACAGACACATAATTCCTCTTTTAATAATAGAAGGATAATTATTTTAAGTCTCGTTTCGTCTGATAAGGCTTTGAAAAATTGTGCTAAATCTTTCATATTATATTCTTTTATCTCCAACTTAGATTATACATAATCGTATAAGCGATTATACAGGAATATTATTTCATGTCAATGATTCTTTATAATTATCGTTTATCAGTTATAGTTGAGTACAATTGAACCTAAAATTTTAATCAAAATCTACTGCAATGCCCAATATACTCATTCTAACCGCATTAAACTCAAATAAAAATAATGTAACTATGTTTCATTTGTCTCAATCGTTTAACTTGTTATAATAGGCTTCTTGGACATTTTGCTACAATTTTGATGAAAATTTCAGGTTGAAACAGGTTTTTGTTTATTATAATAAATATGATAAGATATCGAATATGTATATAAATATTGGTTAATGGGGTGTGATTTGTTTGGTAGTGTGTTATTGTGAGGTAAGATGAAATGAAGTTGAGATATTTAAGGGATAAATCTTATAGAATATACTATCTATTGATGATAATACTTCCGGGCTTTTTATTAATAGGGATTTCCGTAAAATCAATTACAAAACAAAAGGATTCTAAAATTTTAGAACTTAATAAGGCATATACCCAAAAAGCTAAACAGTTAACAGAAGATATTGAAACAGACATTGAAAGGTATTTTAAGAATTCCTTATATCAGTTAAAAGAAACAAAAAATATTGATAAGATATCATCTGAATTATTGATAAACCTCATTAAGAATATGATGTTAAAAAATCCTATAATTCATTTCCCCTTTTTAATAAGCGAAAACGGTAAATATTTATTTCCCATTCGACATAAGAAAAATGTTAAGAATAAGATTGTAAAAAAAATAAACAGGTATAGTTCTCTTGAAAAACTTATGAAAACTAATAAGTATGTTAAAAAGAATTATTCTCTTGCCGAGAAGAATGAATTTGAAACTAAGAAATATCTTATTGCTATTAAATATTATTTAAAAATTTTTAAGAAGAGTAATGATATTTCTATTAAAAATGATATTTATTATTCCGTTTCAAGATGTTATTGTAAGAATAGAGATTATATTCAAGCAATTGAGTATCTCGAAGATATATATAGAAATATATTAATACAAGAAAACGATTATTATTTTAAATTCAAAGTCTTATACGATATGGCTAAATGTTACGATAAATTGAATTTGATTTCCAAGAGTATTGAATTACATATTAATTTATATGAAAATATTTTGAAATTCGAGAAATTAACAAATAGAAATGATTACTCTTCTTTAAAGACTGATATAAGCCAATATCTGATAAAAAAATTGGAAAAAAATAATATGGCAAAAAAATATATTGATAAGGTTAAAAAAGAACAGGGCAATGAGAATTTGTCTAATCTTGATTTAAAACTTCGTTGGATTTTTCCCGATAATGAGGAAGATATTAGAGAAATTTCCAAGGGGAATAGATTCAGGTTTAAAAGAATAAAAAGTTTTTATCTCAATAGTGATGAAAAAACGATTTTTTACCGTAATGTGCTTGCGTCGAAATTTTGGTTAAGTGATATAAAACCCCTATATGTATATTATAAAACATTAGAGAAGGCTAAAAATAAAACAAAAATTATTTACTCGAAAATTATCGAGGTAGGGGGAAATGATGTATATTTCGGGTATTGTATATCAATTCTCGGGGTAAAACCAAAAATAATTCCATCTTTGTTAGGAAAGTATTTTAAAAACCAAAAAATTAATATTATAATAGGTTCAACGAATAGTAATTTATCTGATAATCGTATAATTGGCTCTGCAATATTTAAAAAATATTTATCCGATACAAGATTATTTATTCTGTCTGAAAGACCTAATTATATAAATGACATAGTAAGAAAAGAATTGATTATAAATTACATAATAATTGCATTTTTATTGTTTATGTTAATATTGGGTATTATCTTATTTCTTAAAATATATAAGAAAGAGCAAGCCTTGATAAAAATGAAGTCTAACTTTGTTGATTCGGTTTCACACACTCTTAAAACACCTTTGACAAGAATAAGATTGCTGTCGGAAAAATTGGAATTGGGATGGATAAATGATGTAAAAAAAAAAGATGAAATGCTAAAATCAATTCAGATTGAAACTGAAATGATGTCTGAAACGATAGAAAATATGTTGAACTTTACAAAGATAGATTCGGGGAGGGCAATTTATACAAAAAAAGATTTGAACCTTGCGGTATATCTCAAAACTCTTATTGATAATTATGAACAATTTTTAACCTCTAAAGGTTTTAGTTTGAAGGTAAATATATCGGATGCAATTCCCGTAATAAAATTTGATAGAGAGGCATTTAAGCTTATTTTTATTAATTTGATACAGAACAGTATTAAATATTCTACCAAAATAAAAAAGATAGAAATTGATTTGTTTTTTTCTGATAATAGAATAATATTCAAAGTGGCAGACAGAGGAATAGGAATACCGGAGAAAAATATTGAAATGCTCTTTAATAAATTTTACAGGGCTGAGAATAATCTTGTTAAGAGCATTGAGGGTAGTGGTTTGGGACTTTTTTTGGTAAAACATGCTCTTGACGAGCATGACGGATTGATATCTATAAAAAACAGAGATGGGGGAGGAACAGAAGTGAGAATTGTCTTTAATCTTTTTGAGAAAGGGGTATCGAAATGAAAAAAATTTTAATCATTGAGGATGATAAGGTAATATCTAAAGAAATAGCCGATACTTTAAAGTTTTTTGAATATAAGACTCATATAG
>CAYOTE010000134.1:0-6988 GCA_964406785.1 uncultured Clostridia bacterium | reverse complement strand
GTTGTAATGACTTCGGTAACTACGGCTGTTGGTTTTATATCTCTGGTTACATCACAGGTCTATCCGATTAAGTATTTTGGTATATTTACTGCCTTTGGTGTAATGATGGCAATGTTTTTTTCACTTGTCTTGATACCCGCAGGCATTATGGTAATAGGCTTACCTAAGTGGAAAACCAAGCAAAAAGAAGAAAATCTTGAAGGTGATGAGGGAAATTTGGAATTCAGTCATAGGTTTTCAAGGTGGATTATTAAATACAGGTATATTACAATTATAGCTACAATAATAATAATTGCTATATCTATAATGGGTATAGGTAAGGTATGGATTAATTCAAGCTTTTTAGAAAAATTTGAAAAGGATAGTGATATTGTTCTTACCGATAAGTTTATAAATCAAAATTTCGGTGGTACGTCTTCCTTAAATGTTATACTGAGTTCCAAGAATAAGGATACCTTTAAAAATCCTGAAGTTTTGAGGTTGATGGATAAGATGCAAAATGATGTTGAGCAATTGAAAATAGTGGGTAATTCATTTTCGCTTGCCGATTATCTAAAACGAATGAATAAGGTAATGCATGCGGATAAGGAGGAGTTTGATAAAATTCCCGAATCCAAAAAGTTAAATGCACAATACCTATTACTGTATGAGATGTCCGGTGATCCTGAGAACTTATGGAAGGTTGTTAATTATAATTATCAAAAGGCTAATATGCTTATTCAACTCAAGAGTGATAATTCAAAGGCAATAAATTCCGCAATTAATATTATAAAGACATATAAGCCTGAATTTGATAAATTAAATGTTGATATTAAATATGCAGGCTCGGGATATAAGGGCTTGGTATTTACCGATTTAATACTGGAAGGGCAAATATTAAGCTTATTATTATCATTAATTATTGTTATTGTCTTACTTGCTCTAATGTTTAATAATATAATGATAGGCCTTATCTCATCAATTCCGATAATCATTACGGCTCTTATCAGTTTCGGAATTATGGGGCTGTTTAATATCCCACTCAGTACAACGACGGCTCTTCTTTCAAGTATTGCAATAGGTATCGGCATTGACTATGCAGTTCATTTTATAGAGAGGTATAAGATATATGCAGCTGAAACGGGGGACAGGGATAGGACAAGTGAACTTACCATGCATCATTCGGGAAGAGCTATAGTATTTAACGCTATTGTTGTTATAGCCGGATTTTTAGTCTTATTATTTTCCGTATTCCCTCCGAATA
The DNA here is from genome assembly GCA_964406785.1 of uncultured Clostridia bacterium. Lineage (GTDB taxonomy): Bacteria > Acidobacteriota > Aminicenantia > UBA2199 > UBA2199 > JAOZTV01. The sequence continues at coordinate 5,745 of CAYOTE010000134.1, read as the reverse complement.
GAGCTCTTGGAGCACTTGTATCCTTGAATATGTTTACAAGTTTTCTCGGAACAATTTCAATTATGTATTTAATACTCTATGTTTCAAAAATATACTTTAAAAAAGGAGGTCTTAAATGACTATTAAAAAATTTCAGATTTTAATTTTAGCAATTTTACTGTTTGCAAGTTTTGTGTATTCACAAAAGCAACCCGACGGATTGGAAATAATAAAAAAAGTTTATAATAGGGAGACGGGCAATGACCAAACAGCTCAGTTGACAATGACATTGATTGATTCTCGTGGTAATAAGAGAGTAAGAACTATAAAACAGCTTTTGCAAAACGGAAAGAAGGTTGAGAAAAAAATAATGTTCTTTGTATCACCTGCCGATGTTCGTAATACCTCATTTATGAATTGGAGTTATTCAAAGGAAGGTAAAAGCGATGATCAGTGGATATATTTACCTGCCCTAAAGAGGGTAAAACGAATTTCGAGTGATAGTAAGAGTGATTATTTTATGGGCTCGGACTTTACCTATGATGACCTTGGTGATAGGCAACCTGCGGCAGATAATCATAAGTTTTTAAAAATGGAGAAGATAGGCAATGATGAATGTTTTGTAATTGAGAGTAAACCCAAAGAGGAAGATTATATGTACTCAAAAACAATTACTTGGGTAATTAAGGATAAGTGGATAGGGAAGAAAAAAGAATTTTACGACGAGGACGGTGAATTATTAAAGATACTTGAGGTTAAAGATTATAAAAAAATAAACGGGTATTGGATAATATTGCATTCTGAGATGAAAAATGTACAAAAAAAACATTCTACCGAAATGTCCTTAAAGGGTGTAAAGATAAATACCGGTATAACCGACAGGCAGTTTACTGAGAGGATGATGAAGAGAGGTATATGATGGGCAGGGCTTTTATTAAAAGAACTATAATAGGTTTAATAATACTCTTATTGCCCCTATCCGTAATATTTGCACAGTCTATCTCGTTTAACGGCTATGTGAGGAATTATACGGGTTTTTTGCTCACCGGAGATAACGATTACTCGATTGTTCAGAATACATTTAATCTCAATATTGAAAAATCGAGTAATAAGGTTGCGTTTAAGGTAAGTCCCTATATCAATCATTATCAGAACAGGGACTTGGAAATTGGATTGCGACAGGCTTATCTTGATGTTTTTTTTAGTTCAATGGATATTCGTGTGGGTAAACAACAGATTATATGGGGAAAGGCTGACGGCGTGTTTATAACCGATGTAATATCTCCTAAGAATTTGAAGGAGTTTTTATTGCCGGATTTCGATGAGATAAGAATGGGGGTAACGGCAGTAAAGGTTGACTATTATATGGGTAATAATACCCTTGAGTTTGTTCTTGTTCCTCTCTTTACTCCAACCGAATTACCGGATAGGAACTCTATTTGGAGTCCTAAGATGGATTTTCCCGTTTCGCCTGTTTTTGACTGTTCCAAAGAAGAGGTACCGCAAAGTTTAAAAAATAGCGAGGTATTTTTAAAATTTTCCGTTTTATCCTCAGCCCTTGATTTTGAATTAATGGGAGGATATATGTGGGATGACGACCCGACGCTTCATTCAACTAAAACTATTGATATGAGTACCATGCAAATTACATCTTTGAATATCATTCCTCAACATCATAGATTGGGCTTATTGGGTGGCAGTTTTAGTACAACACTTGGAGGTTTTGTCCTTAGGGGAGAGGGTGCCTATTACTTTGACAAGTATTTCAGATCAACCGAACGTACATTATCCGAGGGAGTAATACCCAAAGACTATATTCACTATCTTATAGGTCTTGATTTTAGCATTATTGATATAAAGATGAGTGTTCAATTTATTCAACAGGTTGTTTTAGGGTATAATGACTTCATATATAATAATCAATTTGATAATACCATGACCGTTCTTGCTCGCAAGGATTTTTTAAGGGAGACTCTTGCATTGGAATTATTTGCCTATATCGGCTTAAATGACGGAGATAGTCTTGTACGTCTCAAGGCAACATATAAGGTTTCGGACGGTTTTGACGTACTTCTCGGTGCGAATATATTTAGCGGAATATCAGGCAAATTCGGACAGCATAGAGACAACGATATGCTCTATGTGAAGTTAAAATACAGCTTTTAAATTGAATTCTTGCCCTTAAATTTGCTTTAATAATATGTTATACTCAGCTTAGGAGAAAATATAAAAATGAGTTTTTTAGTTTTTTTAATTTTAATGATGATTATAATGTATGTCTTATCGAGTATTAAGCGGATAAGTAAAATTGCGACTCATAAAATTCAAATTAAAAAGTTGCGGATATATACTAAATTATTAAGAAATATATTGTGATTATGAATAAAATGCATAATATTAAAAGTATTGGAACTATACATTCGTCTTTTATAACGATTGAAGATATGCCTATTCAACCGAAAGGTGCTGTGGGTATAAAGGGCTATGTCCTTATTGATAAAGAATTTATGGCTGGTCTGAAAGATCTTGACGGTTTTTCTCATATTTATCTCTTTTATAGTTTTCATAAGACTACAAAAACAGAGCTTCTTGTTACTCCCTTTATGGATGTAAATAAAAGAGGTGTTTTTTCAACTCGTTCCCCATTAAGACCCAATCATATCGGTATGTCTATCGTTAAATTAAATGAAATAAAAGACAATAAACTCTTTATTGAGAATGTCGATATTCTTGACGGTACGCCTTTGTTAGATATAAAACCCTATATTAAGAAATTTGATGAAATAAAAGATAGCACTTCCGGTTGGCTAAGGGCAAACTCAAAAGAAATAGAAGAAAAACGTTCGGATAATAGGTTTGTATAGATATGTTATGAAATAATTGTATGTTGCTTTTAATTATTATAAATTAATGAAAAAATTAAGTGTGAAACTGTGAAAAAAACTTTGTTAATAGGATGTGGTAATGCCGGTTTATTGCATGAGTTTGACTCATTGAGGAAAAAACCGGCATCTCTAATTGGAGGTCTTTTAAAATTACAAGATTATTACAAACTTATAGGAGCCGTTGATATTGATATAGAAAAAGCCGAAAAGGTAAGACAACTTTTACCTGATGTTAAAGCTTTTACAAACTATAAAATTGCCTTAAACAAATTAAAACCTGATGTTGTTATTATTGCAACTTGGACAGCTACTCATAAGGCGGTGTTTAACTATTGTCTTAAAAGCGGAGTAAGGGGGATTATACTTGAAAAACCTGTTGGGATTACTCTAAAAGAGGCAAAGCTAATGTTAAGAAACTGGAAAAAAAACAAAATTCCAGTGGTAATTAATCATGAAAGAAGGTGGGAACCAAGATATCTTTTACTAAAAGAAGTATTGGAAAGTAAAGAATTGGGAAGTTTAAGAGGGGTTTACGGCAAGGTTCTTTTAGGAGCAATTCCAAAAAAATATGAAAAATTGGTTTATGAGACTGAGGGTGGAGGTACGTTACTTCATGATGGAACTCATCTAATAGATCTTATAAATTTTTACTTTAAAAGAGTAAAGGTTATAGATGCTCATGTAAAAATGGGGCAAATTATTGATAAGACAAGTAATGCACTGCTTATTGCAAATAATAATATTCCGATACATGTGGAGGTAGGGGGTCAACGTGGTTATTTTGAGTTTTCCCTAAGCTTTGAATTTGCATTTGGCGTAGTCAAGGTAGGTAACGGCATATTTGAGTGGTATGAGACTGAAAGAAGTCGTCTTTACTCGGGGTATAGGGATTTAAAACAAAAACATTTTCCTTATGAGAGATTGAATGAATTTATAACAACAGGTTTTACCGGACCCTTTTATGAACTAAAACAGGCATTTGAAAATGATACTATTGAAACTAACTCTTCTATAGAAGACGGTGTAAAGGCAATGAGTATTATCGATAAAATATTAAAATTCCAATAAATTTATTAATCCTTTATTTTAAAATAACGGATTGATATTATTGAAAATATTATGGTATAACCGAGAAGTACCAATAAATTTAATGAAATATCAGATAAGTTTTTATTGAAAAAAATAATTTTATGAAAGGCATCCATTGCCCAATAGGAGGGTGAGAGCATTCCTATTGTTTTGAATGTTTGAGGTACAATCTCAATTGGCCACCAACAACCGCCAAGTGCAGCAAACATATTTGCTGTTAAAATTGATATGCCGACGATAAGTTCTTCTTTTTTTAGCACGGAACCGAATAATATGCTTAACGAAGCTATTGACATTGAGAAGAATAATATTATTAAAAATGCAAGAAAATTATTTCCGAGATTAAGATTAAAAAATGATATACCGATCGTTATAAGAATAAATGCCTGTAAGAGTCCCATGAAAAGTCTGCCTAAGAAATTTCCTGTCCAGAGTTCAAAGATTGAAGTTGATGAGTATAGAATTCTGACTAATATACCCTTCTGTCTGTTTGTCATTACCACAATACCACCGTATATTAAGACCATCATTAAAATAAATTGGACTAATATGCCGGGTATAACATGATCGTATCCCGTGGGGATTTTTAAAGAGTTCTCTGCATAATTCATTTTTATTTCAATTATCTCTTTATAATTAAGATTATTTTTAAAGAAATCTTTTGCACCCGAATTCATAATGAGTTCCGAACTTACTTTTATAATTGCCTGAAATAGTTTTGCCTCAATCTGAGCAGAGGCCATTGAATTTGCATTGTTTTTTTTTACAAATATTAAATCTTGCGGTGTACCCGTACTAATCTTATCCGAGAAATCACTCGGGATAATTAAATATCTGTTAAATTTCACAGGTGTTTTTTTTAAATTAATTATCTCAATGTCCGGAGATTTTATTTTTTTTGTAAAATAATTTCCCCATTTACCCGTATCTTTATTAACAATTATTAGTTGAGCTTTCACCTTTGTGGAATTACCCTGATAAACATTCCCAAAAATAAAAATAAAAACAAGAGGGAAAATTAAAGTCCAAAAAAAGAAAATCTTATCTTTTACCATAATTTTTAAATCAATAAGTGCAATTCTAAAGATTCGCTTCATAGTATTATCCTCTTTTTAAGAAATTTTGATGCGGAAAAATAGAGAATAATTCCCGATATAAAGAGAATTAAAACAGAATTTAACGGGAAATAATTATTTCTAACCTCTTCTGTTCCGATAATAAACCAGTGATTTAAAGTTATTTTTGATATCCAACGAACAGTTTCAGGTAATTGGCTTGTTTGTATTATACTTCCGCCAAAGGCTGAAAATACCATTATTATCGGTGCGACGAATGCACCTGCCTGATTTTTGTTTTTAAAAAAAGCATTAAGCAGGGCAAAAAATGATGAAATCCAAAAACTCGTAATTGCAACTAAAATAAAAAGATAGAGATAATTACCCCAATCAATTTTAAATATAAGAATTCCCGTTAATACAACAATAAAAAAGCTTATTATACCCATAATCCACCCGCTTAATATTCTTGCTGCAATGTACTCTGATGTTTTTAACGGAGCAAACATCATTCTTTGCAATTTTCCGTTTTCCCTTTCGTTAAGTATATCTCTGATAAAAATTTCTATGATAAATAGTAAGAACATAATCGAGATAGCCGGTAGAATATACGAAAATAGATTAATACCGCTTTTTTTTTTTTTTTTTTTTTTTTAATTTGTTTTTTTTTTTAATTTTTTTTTTAAAAGTTTTAATAATGTTTTTTTTATTTATTCTATTTTCATTTTAATTGCTTT
>CAYOTE010000133.1:0-7038 GCA_964406785.1 uncultured Clostridia bacterium | reverse complement strand
CTATAATAAGGTAAGGCAGACTAAGGAGTGTATTGACTCAATTATTTTGTCAGGATATCCAAAGTGTAATATATTTTGTTTGGATAACGGTTCAAAACAAGAGTTTTTTGATGAGTTGAAGGAACTTTATCCCAATATTAATTATAAGAGATATGAAAAAAATTCAGGTTATTCCGGTGGTTTTAACAGGGCTATGAGATGGGTTTTCTCTTTTGAATATGAAAAATCCTTATTCTTAACAAATGATACAAGACTATTACCAGATACCCTTAAAGAGATAAATAAAACGGCAAAGGACACAGCGGCAGGACTTGTTGCACCGTCAATTCATTATCTGTCCAATCCTGAATCGATTGATTCCATCGGCGGATATTTTGATGCAAAAGCAGGTACATTGCATCATTATAGGGATGATGGGATTTCACAATTACTGAACGGGAAATGGGATTACATTCCGGGAACGGCTTTATGGATTAAAAAATCAGCGTTTGAAACTCTTAACGGCATGAATGAGAAGTATCACACATATTGGGAAGATGTAGATTTTTCGTTTCGTGCAAGAAAGAATAAAATTCTTTTGGCAAAGAGTAAAAACGCCGTCATTCTTCATGGCGTAGGTAAAACATGCCATAAAAAGCCAAAATACACAACTTATTATTTTCAAAGAAACAGAGTTGTTTTTTGTAAAACACATTTAAAAGAAAATATCTTGAGTAAATGTTTAAAGGAAGTTAAAAAAGATATACTAAATATAAAAAAAAAATTTGAACTAAAAAACGATACAAAACGATTAAATTACATAAATAAAGTATTAAAGGACTTTTAATTGAAAATTATAAATCCGTTGTCGATGTAATAATTTCAATTATCCCTTTTTCCAAAGCTTTATCAAAATCTTGTGTTAATAAATTACAGTCTTTATCACTTAAGATTTCATCTTTAAATTGCACGCCCACCGATCTTTTTCTGCCACCATCTTTCGCTTTATAAAGGGCAGAATCAGCCATTTCAACAATATCTTTCCAACCAAATTGATTTGGGTTCTTTGATAAAATAGGAAAGCCACAATAACCTATAGATATGGTAATATTAACTTCAACACCGTTCAAATCAAACAACTCAGACTCAATAGCTTTTAACAGTCTTAAAGATAATAAACGAGCTCCCTCGAAATTATCATCCTTAGCCATTATAAGAAATTCTTCACCACCCCATCTAACTAATAAATCACTTGTTCTCAAAGTTTGTTTCATTCTATTGCTTATCTGAATCAATAATTGATCGCCGGCATTATGTCCATAAGTATCATTTACTTTTTTAAAGAAATCTATATCCACCATCAAAAAAATCATTGAATATACCAAGCCGTTTTTATTTTTCTTATACAATTTTCTTTTTGCTATTTGAATATCTCTATCAATTAAATTATGAAAGTACCTTCTGTTTTTCAATTTAGTTAATTGGTCGGTTAAAGACATCTCTTTCATCTTATTATATGCCGCTTTTAATTTGGTAATGTCTGTCTCAACAAATATAAACTCTTTGATATTAGCCTTATCATCAAATACCGGAGTTAATGAAGTTTGTATCCATATAGTTTTTCCTAAACGTGTATTATTCTTAGTCTCGTATCTTATAGTTTTTTCTTCTCGAATGCATTTATCTATAATTTTCCCGAAATCATCTCTTGCACTAAACTCTCTTATATTACCTCCGGTAGTCTTTTTAAATTCTTCAAAAGTATAACCGTACATTCTTACAAAACCGTCATTTACCCATAGTACATTGCCATTAACCTCTGTAATTATTACTCCGTTATCTGTCTCTCTTGCAACTATAGATAATTTTTCCAATTCTTCGTTTTTTTGCCTTATTTCAATAGTCCTTTTTTTTACCTCAGATTCCAAGTCGTTTTTTTTCCTGTTCAATGCCTTTAATCTCATTTTAATAAAAATAAAAATTGTTATTAATAGTAATATTATTAATAAAATTTTAAAAACAAGAGTTTGATAAAAAAACGGTTTTAAATTAATTCTAATAGAAACGGGTTTGTTACTCCATTTACCCTCACCATTGGTTGATATAAGTTCAAACGTATATTCTCCGGGAGGTATGAGAGTGTAATAAGTCTTTCTAACGGTATTCATATCAACCCATTCTTTTTCAACACCTTTTAACCTAACTCTAAATCTAATACTTTTTGGGTTTTTAAAAGCAAGAGCCGTGTACTGAAATGTAATTCGTCTATATCCGGCTGAGACAACATTTATCTTTTTTATTTTTTTTTCTTTTTCGTCAACCAATATTTTTTCTATTACAAGATTAGGAAATCCATTGCCTAATTTTATTTTTTTCGGTTCTACCTTAACAACACCTTGCACATTAGGGAACCATAAAGCACCTTTATTATCCTTCCATGCAACGGGATAATTTCCTCCGTTACACTCTCTGTTTTTCATTCCGCTACTCTCATTAAAACTCGTACATGTTATTTTATTTATTTTCTTTTTCTCAAATTTTATAAGTTCCTTTTTATCTACACTAAAAATGCCGTCATTACAGCTCATCCATAATTTCCCGTTGTCTTCAATAATGGTATAGATATTATTACGAAACAGACCGTTTTTTGCTGTAAGACTTGTAAGCTTATTTTTTCTAAGCCAACTTATCCCACCACCATAAGTGGCTATCCAACCTATATTTTCATCATCAAAATAAATATATGTTATGATATTACTCTCTAAGCCGTCTTTTTTATCAATAAATGAGAATTCGCCTTCATCTAATTTAGCAACACCCATTCCCTCAACAGTCAACCATATTGTACCAAATTTATCTTCTGTAATAGCTCGAACGGTATTTAACTTTTTCATATGTGCGGAGGTGTAATTTGTAAATTTTTTATTTTCATACTTACTAATACCGGCAGCTGTCCCTACCCACATGATGTTTCTTGAACTTTTATAAATTGCAAAAACATTATTGCTCGGTAATTGTAAAGCAGGTAAAAAAGGTTCTAATATTCCGCCATTAATATTTACAATATACAGACCTGCACCAATTGTACCAATCCATATATTTCCTTCAGAATCACCCATTATAGTCCTTATTTCATTTCCTTTTATTATGCCGTCGCCTATCGTTATAAATTTATCGTCTTGTTTTTTATACAAGCCACCATTGGCAGCACCCACCCATAGATTTTTATGACTGTCTTCAAAAATAGTTCTGGCACTTTTAGATATAATCCCTTCGACAGCTCCATAAACGGTTACCTTGCCGTTTCGCAATCTACTCAGTCCTGATATTGCTGAACCAACCCAAATGTTATTGTCTCTATCTTCAAAAATCTTTAAAATAAAATTACTGCGTAACCCTTCCTTTTCAGTAAAATTACTTATTTTATTTTTATAAATTCTATTTAGACCACCGTTTTGAGTTCCGACCCAAAGGCAATTATTTGTATCCTCAACAATCGAGCTAATATACGTCCCTGAAATTTTCCCTTTACCCGTAAAGGGAACAAGATTATCATTAGAGTATTTAAATAATCCTCTGTTGACAGTTCCAATCCATAAATTATTTAAACTGTCAGAGTATAAAACACTAATTTCATTTTGTAGTTCATCTGTCATACCTAAGGATATAAATTTTTCACTCTTTAGTTGATAAATATCATACTTTGTTGCAATAAAAAATTTATTGTTCCTATTCATAATAATTGAATTAATATAATTATTATGGTTATTAACACCTATTTCATATTTGATAAATTTTTTGTTACTATACTTACAAAGCCCCTTCTCCGTCCCTATCCACAAATCCCCACGGACATCAACACCAAGAGCTCTAACCATATTATAAGTTAAACCGTCATTTTCGGTAAATAATTTGAATTTACCATTTTTATACCTCATAAGACCATTTAAGGTACCTATCCAAAGGGTTTCATCTTTCCCTTCAGAAAAACAAGTTATCATATTACTTTTAAATTCTGCAACATTATTTGTATTATATGTTTCCATTCTGACGCCATCAAACCTTACAACACCCTCCTGTGTACCTATCCATATATAACCTGACTTTGTCTGAGTAATAGCCATAACATAGCTTTGTGGGAGCCCGTTTTTATTATTCCACGTATCAAACATATACTGATTAATGCTCTTTGTAGGATCTAATGCTACTAACACAAAAGCACACATAATTAATAACATAAAACCAATTGTTTTTTTTTTATTCATTTCAATTCATCCGTAAACTCAAATTTTATCATATACAAGCACACACTCCTCGATACCCATAAAATATTATATGTAAACATCCTTAATTATTCTTATTTAGAGTTAATTCTATTTTTTTTTGAAAAAAAAGTCAAATATCTAAACCTCTCACAAAAACTTACTGCAATGCTCAATGCACTCATTCTAACAGAGCTAAGCTCAATTGCTTAACCTGTCAGAATAAGCATTTTTATTACTTCACTACAATTCTAATGAAAATTTCAGATAAATTTATTTAATTTTAGTTGAAAATTTTGATAAAATGCACTATATATAAGAAGAGAGGTGAAACATGTCTGGACAAGTGTATTCTGTACTAAATAATTTTGGCTCGGTAAATGCTCAAAGAAATGCAGTATTTGCAGGTAATAGATTGGGAAGAAATTTAGGACATTTATCTTCAGGAACAAGAATTACCAATGCAGGAGATGATGCCGCAGGATTAATGATTGCAAACGGTTTAAGAGCAGATTATACTGCACTTTCTCAGGCAACAAGGAATGCAAATGACGGCTTGGGGATTACTCAAATAGCGGACGGTGCATTATCTAATATGGGTAATATGTTAAACAGAGCAACAACTTTAGCAACGCAATCAGCTTCAGAAACAATTGGAGACTCGGAAAGAGAAACAATTAACACGGAATATCAAGAAATTATGAAAGAAATTAACAGAGTTATTGATACAACACACTTTAAAGGCGAACAATTATTTTCTCAAAACGGACCTGTAAATAAATCACTCTTTGTTGGTGACACTCATATGGAATCATCAATTGACCTATCAATAGGAGGTATAAATGGCTCAGGGACAGAGGCTATGGGACTTGAAGGTACAAGTATAAGTACCGTTGACAATGCAAAGCAGGCTCTCTCTCTATTAAAAAACGCCGTTGGTGAGGTTTCTAAATGGCGAGGAACGATTGGTGCACAAAGCAATAGATTAGAAAATTCTATTAGTATTATTCAGGTACAAAGTCAAAATTTATTAGCAGCGGAATCAACAATCAGAGATACAAATATGGCTTCGGAAATAGGAAAGTTTACAAGCAATAAGATACTTCTTGAATCCAGTATGGCTACAATTGCACAGGCAAACGCATCTTCTTCATTAATCCTGTCTCTTTTTAAATAAGTATATATGTATCATAATCTATAATCTATAATCTATAATATTTCTGAATTGTATTTTGGCCCGACTATCAAAAGATTATTAGGTAAAACAGATTGTACCGCTTCCATTTTGCTACCAAAGAGTATATCTTTAATTATACCGTGTCCAAAGGAACCAATGACAACCAAAGAATCATGATCTACAGAATATAGATTCTCAGCAAAATTTTCATTTTCAAAAAACTTCCATTCGTAAGAAAACGGTTTCAATAAATTCTTTTTATCAATTTCTATGTTTTTTTTATTAAGTATTAATTTTTCTTCTAAGGTGCCTATTGTGTTTTTTATTAAGTCCTCATAATATTTTTTTTTATAAGTTTTTTCCGCCTGAGTAAATATTTTTAACGGAAGTCCGGAAATGAGACTTATCTTTATTCCCAATCTCATAACATTAAAAGAATTTTTTGAACCTCCAAAAAATACAGTTATACTCTTCCATTCCTTATATACGGTTGATGGAATTAATATGGGAAATGATGAACTTTTAATTATACTTCTTACCTTTGTACCAATATGTCCAAGCCCTATTTTTGTTGAAAGATCACTTATGCTTCTTGGACTGCACATATATGTGAAATCTGTTGGTATATTAGGTATTGTAGACGTATGTTCTTCCGGGAGATTTTCTAAAAACAAAGGTACAAGATTGTTTTTTTTCGTTAGGCTTTCAACATTATTTTTCGATGAATCTTTATGTTTTAAAAAATCTTTATCAAGATCAACTGTAATAACTTTATTTTCAAAATACATTAAAAATTGATTGGATTTTGGGATATACACTTTAAGCTTGGTTTTAGTCTTTTTACAAAAGTAAATTGATTGTAATAGAATTTCTCTTCCTTGAGGAGTATTTCTAAAAACATGTAAGAGTTTATTTCGCATTATTTCCTCCTTTAAATATAATCGAAGATTAACTCTTGATTCTAACACTTTTTATGCATATTAACAATGTATTGTAGGACTGTAAGAGCCTGAAATTTTAATCAAAACCTACTGCAATGCCCAATAAGCCATTCTAACCGCATTAAGCTCAATCGTCTTTATTTCAAAATAGCGAAACTATGTTTCATTGGTCTTGATCGCTGAACTTGTTATAACAGGTTTCTTGAACATTCCGCTACAATTTTGATGAAAATTTCAGGAATAAAATTGGAGACGCTGATGCATCTCCAATTTTTATAAATATAATTAATTGTTTTTATTTACCAATCTAACTTGACTCCAAGTCTCAAAACTCTAGGCTTTTGAATCTTTGTTGTCTCAAGATAATGTTTGGTATTGGCAATATCTACAGTATAATACTCAGTTGAAATATTTGTATTAAACACATTAAAAGCATCTGCAAAAACTGAAAAACTTATATTACTAATCTTAAACTCTTTTTCAATTTTTAAGTCCAATTGATAATAATTAGGGTAAGAACTTGAACCTCTTTTCTCAATATTAATCACACCGTTACCCTGACCAAGCGTTTTTAACCCGACAAGCTTATTCGTAGAAATAATTTTTGTATATCTTGCACCTGATTGATATAAGAAATAACAACTTAAATTTATGCCCAAGGGACCTCTAACAAGTCCAT
>CAYOTE010000132.1:0-7140 GCA_964406785.1 uncultured Clostridia bacterium | reverse complement strand
ATTAGTTAAAGAAACAAGGCAGAGCCGGTTTGTAGAGAAGATAATGTCTGCTATATCTCCTCACTTAGATATAACGGCTTCTGACAAAATTGCAATAAAAATTATTTTAGACGGTCCGAAAGAAATTTATGCAAATACGCACTACGAAACGGTTGAATCTCTTATATTCTTTCTAAAGGATAATTTTGGAGTAACTGATATGACCGTAATTGAAGGCTCTGATGGTGCCTTTTCCAATAATAAAACCACATGGGATATTTTCTATAAATTCAGGTATAAGGAAGTTGAATTAAACGGTGCAAAACTTGTTAATCTTGATGAACTCCCTCATGATAATAAATTGAAAATTGAAACGCTCTATGGTGAAAAAGAAATCAGTTATACTACTTTCGATGCGGATTACACTATTTTTGTTCTTCCGCCCAAGACACATAATTTGTTTCCTGCAACATTATCAATTTCCTCTGTCTTAGGATTTGTTAAGCCAAAGGATAGGAATTTAATATTTAGTTCATATAAATCCGACCAAAGAAAGCTTAATCAGTTAAATTATCAGAAATATCAGAAAATTTTGGAAATGAGTTCAAGAAACGTTGTCTCGTTGTACAAAAAAGTACCGGCTTCACTTATTTTCCTTGATGGATTATTTGGGATGGAGGGTAAGGGACCCGTAAAGGGCAGTCCTGTTTTTCACGGATTTTCCATTGCGTCTGAGGACCCTGTTTGTGTTGATTCCTTGGCTTCGTATATTATGGGTTTTGATAAAAGCAAGATTCCCTATATAGAAATTGCGGAAAAAGAAGGGCTTGGTAATTCGGATTGGCAAAATATTATAGGTGTTGACCCTCAAATTGTAAAATTTCCATACAGACCGCATCCTATATTTCATAAATTCAAGGGTGGTTCAAATCGTAAATCTTTTCATAAAAACGATAATAATAAGAATAATAACGAAAATTATAAATCAAGAAAAAACTCAAACGGATATAATAAGAAAGAAAATAACAAAATAAATATAAAAGAGAATGATCAAAGAGAATTTAAAAAGTCTAATTAAGCAACTTAAAGCAGGCGATTTATCCGAAGAGGCTTTTTCTACTTTGATAAATTGTTCTCCATACAAAAAAATAGGTAATATAAAAATTGACTTTCAAAGAAAGATAAGACGAGGTTTACCAGAAGTTGTTTACGGTAGGGGTAAAGATATAAGTCAGCTTTCAACAATAATTGCCACCTATATTGATACAGATGAGGATATTCTTATAACAAAGGTTGATAAGACGAAATATAATAAATTAAAATCAACTTTTACTAATATAATATTTCACGAAAAAGCGGAAATAATAACCTTTGATAAAGAGCCCAAAGAAAGGTTTAAGGAACAGATACTTATAATTTCGGCAGGTGCATCCGATGAAAGCATTGCCGAGGAAGCTTATGTGTCAGCTAAATACCTTGGAAATAATGTTATAAAAGAGTATGATGTAGGTATTGCCTGTATTTCAAGAGTACTTGATTTAAGGGAAAAATTCAATGAGAGTGCTGTTATAATAGCTATTGCAGGTATGGAAGGTGCCATGCCGTCGGTTGTTGCAGGATTAACATCAACACCTATAATTGCAGTACCCACATCCATTGGTTACGGTGCGAATTTTAAAGGAATAGCCTCTCTTCTTTCTATGCTAAACTCATGCTCGGGCGGTATTTCTGTAGTCAATATTGACAATGGCTTCGGTGCTGCATATCAGGGAACTTTAATTAATCAAAAGATATCAAAAAAAGCATAAATCCGAGAAGCGATTAGAGGTTAAGGTTGAGTAATACAATAATCCAACCTAACCTCTTCTATTAAGTTTATTTTTGCTTATTTTGTTCGTTTTGTTTATTCTTTTTATTCTTGACTCAAATTTATCCGAATAATTGCAATACCATTTGAGATGAGGCATTGGATTGAGCAAGTGATGACATGCCTGATTGCATCAAGATATTAAACTTTGTCATATTGACTATTTCCTGAGCCATATTTGCATCCATAATTACAGATTCCGCAGCTTTAATATTTAAAGCCTGTACCTGAATAATTGCCACCGAATTAATCAGTCTATTCTGTTGAGCACCAAGAGCACCTCTCCATCTTGAAATCGAAGCAATTGCACCCTGTACCAATCTAAGTGTAGCAACAGCACTATCCCTTGTAGAAATAGATGAATAACTCATTGCTCCGGGTAAACCGCTTGTAATACCCATTGCCGTTGTTCCACCACCATTTGGACCACCGATTGATATGGTTATCCAAGATTCATAATGCGTATCACCTACAAATATACCCTTATTAAATGAATTTGACACACTGAATAATCTTTCTCCCTTAAAGTTAGCAACTGAAACAACTCTGTTAATCTCATCCATTATCTGTCTGTATTCAATATTAAGAGTTTGCTTTTCCGAAGTACCTACCGTGTCAGATGCCGCTTGTTCAGCAAGAGTAACTGCTCTTAAGAGAAGATCAGTTAATTTATTCATTGCACCGTCAGCTATTTGTACAATAGCAATACCATCATTTGCGTTTCTTACGGCTTGATCCAGTGCGTAAGTATCAGCCTTAAGACTACTTGCGATTGCAAGTCCTGCAGCGTCGTCACCGGCATCAACTATTCTTTTGCCGGAAGATAATCTTCCCAAGGTTTTATTTAAACCTATATTAGTAAAGTAAAGATCTTTCTGAGCCTGTAAAGACGGAAAATTGTTTAATACTGAAAAACTTTGTCCTGCCATTTTTATCCTCCATGACGCCCCCCATTGGGCTTTAAATTTTATTTAGGCATCCCTGCCTATTTTATTTAATTATGAAAGCTATATTAGCCTCTCACTCTCGCTCATTATTTATCTCTTTAAGGATAGGGCTTGCTGAATTACTTCATCCGAAGTTGTAATAATTCTTGAATTTGCCTGATATCCTCTTTCGAAAATAATCATATCTGTGAACTGTTGTGCAATGTCAACATTTGAAGCTTCTAATGCACCGCCTAAAATATTGCCTCTGCCTCCTGTTCCCGGTGCTCCAATAGCGGCATTACCGGACGCATTTGTCTCTGCATATAAATTTCTTCCAAGTCTTAACAGTCCCTTGGAGTTATTGAATGATGCTGTTGCTAATTGTGCAAGATCTTCAACTTGACCGTTTGAAAAAACTCCCTGAATTATTCCATCATTATCAATTATTAACGAGGTTAATGTACCGGGAGGATAACCGTTTGCATTTGTCGAATTTGTTGAAGAAGGTAGTGGATAACCGGTTATTGCAGGAACCAAATTTTCATCATATAAGTCCCAGTTAAAGTTTAAAGGATTAGCACCGTTAGAGAATGCAAGGGTTGTAAACGCAACATCAGCTGCCGGAACAATCATTGTTCCCGTACCGTCAAATTGAATATTACCGGTACCCAAAGTTCCACTTCCGGCAGCTCCCGTTACAGTTTCGGAATCGGGTATTGATGCTGTATATGCCCAAGTATCAACACCTCCGTTTAAAGCCGGATCCTGATGAACATATTCGAAAGTCAAGGTATGCGGAGCACCCTTTGAATCGTAAATTGTTACTGAAGATAAATAATGCTCAGCCTCATCAATTGCCGGAGTAGCAAGATTATCAAAAGGAGCATTTACATTTAGGTTAACAAAAGTCTGTACATTAGTACTTGCCGAAGGATCTGAAATTGTATTGGATGGCATAAAAATTTGATTTAATGGTCCTGATGGGATTAATTTCCCCGCAGTATCTCTGTCCGTATATCCTAATACATATTTACCGGAAGGATTTACAAGATAACCCTCTCTGTTAAAGGCAAAATTACCGGCTCTTGTATAGAATTGTTCATCGGTGGAATCACCTACTATGAAAAAACCGTTGCCTTCAACTGCTACATTAGTAGATTCAGATGTGTTTTGTATTGAACCCTGCGTGAATATCCCGCTAATTGAATTTGGTAAGGCTCCGAGTCCAATCTGCATTGGGTTGCCGTTTCCACTTGTTGCAATACCTCCGAAAGTATTCGTTACCAAATCTTCAAAATTCATTGTTGAAGCTTTAAAGGCAGTCGTATTAATATTTGCTAAATTATTACCGACAATATTTAACGCATTTGCATAAGCTGAAAGTCCCGTCAAACCGGAATAGAATGATGTCATCATTTTAATTGCCTCCTATAACTTCATGAATATCTGATAAATTAATAGTTGCATTATCGGATTTTAACAATATATTAGTACCCTCATAGGCAACCGCATCTACATAATAATTTGAATACGTTGTCAAACTTTCTATTTCACTGTCGTCCCCTGTAACAAGCCTATATGAATAATTACCTTTTTCTAAAGGAACTCCCGAATTATCTTTTCCGTCGAATACGATTTTGTTTTTCCCGTTTTCAAAATGATTTACAGAAATTGTTCTTACAAGTGTACCACTTGCATCTTTAATCTCAATATTTGCAGACGGCGGGAGATTTCCATCAAGATGAAAGGTTATATCAATAGGACTTTTACCGTCGAGACTAATCTCACTACCGGGTATCAAGACTCTCTTGCCTATTAAATTGACCATTTGACTATTGGTTGCGGCTGTTTGAGTTAATGCCAGCATATCCATTCCTGAGGCTATATTTTGCATTTGCTCCAATGATGAAAACTGAGCCATTTGTGCAAGAAACTCGGTATCACCCATTGGCTCCAATGGATTTTGATTTGTCATTTGTGTTACAAGAAGATTAAGAAAATCATCTTTGCCCAAATCTTTTTTTTGCTCATTCGGCTTACTTGAATCATAACCAAGCCCGTTTAAATATGACGTTACATTAACCATTTTAGCCTCCGCATTACTAATGCAAAAACAATGCCAAAAGCGTATGTATCTTAGTAAATAAAACTTACTTTATTGAAATAACAAGCTGTTATAGGGGTTGTACATTAAAATATTATCTCTAATCAATAACACATAAAGCAAAGATTGAGTTTTTGCTAATAAAACAATTGAATTATATGTGAAAATTTTTCTTTTTTGAGAGGAATATTTTTCTCTCTTCTTGAAAATTCTCATTAAAAATGATAAAACCGTCGTCGTAGGGGCAAGACCTGTGTGTCTGCCCTAATAATATTTGAAGCATCGGACATGAAGGCAAGGGACAAAAAAGTTTGTTGTATGAGGCTAAAAAAAACATATGGGAATAGGTTTCAGGTTTCGTGTTATATGAGATTTTTCTTATTATACAATTTTTATTTGGAAAATGAAATTTTGCAGGGATAATTTTACCGCATCTTCTCCTCCTGTTTTTGCTTCCATATCCATCTTGTATATCAAGTCTAAGATTTTCCCGAGTTTTTTATCTGAAAAATATTTAACGGAGTTTAGGAATTTGTTAAGTATAAAGGAGGGTTGTGCGAGTATTTTTCCTATATCGTTGTTTGTAAAGTTGCTCTTAAGAAGAAATTTTGCTGTATATATTTTATTATAGTGGGTAACGAGAGTTCCTATAATGAAGGGTGCTTTGATCCCATTTATGAAAAGATATTTTAATACATTTAAGTATTTTTCAATGTTTTCTTTTTCTATTGCCTCTGTAAGATCCCATATAGAGTGCGTTGACACACCGGCGACTATCATATCAATATCTTCTGTATCAATAACATTATCGTTTTTTGCAATTATTTCAAATAATGGAATTTGCCCTAATATGGAAGGAAAATCATCACCTTTAATATCTGCAAGTTTTTCAAGGGCACTTGCTGTAATAGATAAACCTATTTCTCGTAACTCTTTTTTAATATAATTTTTTATTTCTTTTTCATATATCTTATCTAAATCAATACTTATAAGTTCACCCTGAGATAAATTTTTTAATAATTTTTCAATCTTTTGTTTTTTTATTTGTTTAAAATCATCTCGCATAGTATTGAGTGAAACATATATTATCAGTATTGTATTATTATTGGGCTTTTTGAGATATTGATTTAAGTCTGCCAACTCATCTTTTTTTAAACTCAATTTTTTAGCTTCTCTAATAGTTAAAATTATTATTTTTCTTGACTGTAAAAAGAAGTTTGTACTTGTAGCATCGCTCAATATTTCCCGAATTGTACAGGAATTATTACTATCAAAATAGTATCTTCTATAGTTAAAATCGCTCTTCTCATCAAGAAAATTTTTACTTAAATTTGAAATTATATTTTCTCCGAGAAATTCATTAAAACCATATAGAAATACGAAGGGGAAGTTAGAACCTTTTTTTTTTATTGTCTCTAAAAAATTGAAATAATTATAATTTGTCATTAAAAGTTTTCCAATATTCCACTTACTATGGTTCTTGCTATATCTTTTGAGATTTTATTCAATGTTGCTGTCTCTTGCGAGAAAAAATCGGATGAATCAATGTCGTAATTATCCGAAAATCTTAAATTGGTGTTTTTGTAAATGATTTTATTATTTATTGTGTTAATTAATTTCACATCCAATGTAAGAGTTACTATATATAAATTAGCTGACATTTTGTCGGTATACGACATTGGCTTGACAATAAAATTCGTAATTTTTCCTTCTAAAACAAGATTTGCTGCGGTAATTGTATTGGTAAGCGTTAATTTACTTCTCTTAATAAATTCATCTCTGATTGCAAAGGAAATATACTTTTGTGCATCAGGATTTGACGATAGATTATAAAAGTCTGGTATGTAAATTGTTTTAGCTTCTTCAGGTAAGGTGCTTTTTCCTGAACCGGAAAGATGATATCCGCAATTTGTTAAGATAACAATTGTACAAAGTATAGTTATAATAAATAAAATTTTACCGCTATTTTTCATTTAACTACTAAACTCAACATCTTATTTTTAATAAATATAGTTTTTATTATAGCTTTGTCCTTTATATGCGGTAGGATTTTCTCCGACTTAAGCACAATTTCTTTTATATATTCCTCTGATGAATCTGTTGCGACCAGTAGCTTATCTCTAATCTTGCCGTTGATTTGTACCATAATATTTGTTTTTTGCTTTAAAAGAAGTTTTGAGTCATATGACGGCCATTTTAAATTTGAACTGTCAAATCCCATTTGGTCTATAATCTCGTTTGAAAAATGAGGCGTGAAAGGT